>LJUF01000132.1 GCA_001303665.1 Phycisphaerae bacterium SM23_33
AACGTATTGCCAAAGAAAGGCTTGCCGCAGGCGACCGAGCCCACCCGCCTGACGCCGCCCCCCGCCGCTGAGTCAAAAAGACACTCACTGGCCTCTTTTGGGGGCCTATTTTTCCCTCCAGCTCAGGGCCCCAAGGACTTGCGTCGCCTCACCCACTTCAAAACCGCCCTCCAAACCCCCCCAATTGCCACCTATCGCTACCTGACCCCTGTCTCAGGCCTTCACCCTATACGGCTTCCCCGAATCCGCCCCGGTTGGGCCTTGACACATAGCCGCCGGCTGGCCGGTTCGAATCCCACCCCCGCTATGCGACTCGGCACGCAGGCCCTGGGCTGGACGCCCGGGGCCTCCTTGGTTTGTGCGTCCGGCAGACGCTCTGGCGGCGGTTCAGGGCGGCGCGGAGGACCGGCCGAGCTTGGGGCTCGTCCCCGCCACCGAGCAGGCGGCCGAGCAGATCGAGGGTTTGACGGCCGGCGGCACGGTTAGTTCCGTTGCTGGAGGACTACGGCGCGAGCTTCGGCGGCATGATCTTCAGCAGGATCGGCAGGGACTTGCTCTCAAGGTCCTCGGTGTTGATCACGCCGGCGACGTAGCAGGCACCGGCCGAGTCGCGGCATATTGAGCCATACAGGTTGGCCCGGCCCAGGTGCAGGCCGGCCGGTTTGACGACCTCCAGCGGGCCGACGCGCTGGGTGCCGGTGGCCAGGTCGTACGCGAGCCACTCGTATGGCCGGTCGTAGCCCCTGCCGGCGGCGGCCATCAGGAAGCGCCCGCTGTCGTCGAGGAACATCGAGGCCACGTACTTCGGCCCGTCGGGGTGGAAGAAGCCCAGGTGTTTGACCTCGGCCGGACCTGCATCCTCCGGCGGCCGGATCAGCGAGAGAAAACCGTTGTGCGTGACGAAGGCGATGCTGCCGTCCGGCCGGGGCGACAGGCCGACGATGCCGTGCGTGCCGATGAGCGAGCTTTCGCCGTAGTAAGGCAGCGGCGTGCAGCGCAGCTCCTTCAGCTCGGTGTCGAACTCCACCAGCGCGGCCTGCATCCCCTCGGGCGTGACCGTGACGCGCGGGACAAAGGCGTGGCCGCGGCGGTCCACGATGATGTTCCGCGAGACGTGCCCTGGCGGGGCGCCGACCTTCACGGACCGGACCTTTCCGTCCCTGGTGGAGTACTGGCACAACAGGTGGCCCCAGTAGCCCAGGGCGTAGACGCAGTCGCCGCCGGCGCCCACGGCAATCAGGGCCTCGGGCACGGAGTGCAGGTGTTCCCAGTGGTAGTCCTGAAGGCTGATCCGCCAGAGGTGCCCGCCGAAGGTCGGCAGCACGCCTTTGCGCTCATCCTCGCCCTTCTCGTCCATGGAGGCGAAGTACAGCCAGCGGCCGACCTGGCAGATGCGGGTGTGGATCTTCATCTGCTGTTCGCCGGTCCGCAGGACGCCCGCCTGCTTGAGCTTGCCCACCACGTCGCCGCGGTCGGTCAGCCGGCCCGTTGCCGGCTCGTACTCGAACAGGTGGGCCGACGGCACCTCGATCTCGTGCGAAGTGACGCCGAACCACACGTGCCCGCGGTCGTCCGTGCCCGTGGCGCCCCAGATGGCCCAGCCGCCCGGGATGGGCGGGATATCCACCCGCTCCGCCCTGGCCGGCGGCAGGGGCGGGCCCACCGCAGTCAGCCGGAACTCGGAAACGCCTGCCGCGGATAGGATCGGGCGATCCGCCGGCAGCAACTGCTGAGCGCAGGCGAAGCCGGCGCGGGCGACGCGGATGCTGACGGGCTGGTCAGGCGGCAGCACGGGCAGTCTGGCCAGGCCCGCGGCGTCGGTTGCCGACTCCCACTGGGCCATCGGCGGATCCGGGTTGTACCAGCCGACGCTGGCGATCACCCGCGCCTGCGGCACCGCCTCCCCGGCCGCGTCCACCACGCGGACCTGCCGCACCTCCCCCGGCCGGAGATTCATCTCCACCGGCTTGGCCAGGTCCTCCACGCCGGCGGTCGCGACCAGGTTCCGCTCCTCGTCGCGCGCCAGCAGCATCATGCGCGGTGCGCCCGGCTGCTCGGTGTACTCGCGCCACAGCTCGAACGTCCCGTCGTCCCCGCTGACCGTGCCGCCCCAGTCGCCGACCAGGATCACCTCCACGTCCGGAGCGCCCTTGCCCTCGGGGGAGCGGATGACGCCGTGCACGCGCGGGGCCTTGGTCAGCAGGATCTCGACCCGCGGCGGCCTGCTCGGCCCCGAGGCCGGCTGCGTGCTCGGATCGAGCACCACCAGCGTGCCTTCCTGGCGGCCGCTGACGTACCTGTTCGCCCAGGCCCAGCCGACCTGGTAGGTCCCCGGCACGGCCACGCTGCGGACGACGCCGTCGGGCCCGGACAGCCCGCTGCACTCCGTCCGGGTCTGCCTGCTGTAGGCGCCCACGCCGGCCTTGGGGATCGGCTGGCCGGTGGCGGCGTCCTTCACCAGGAACTCCACCGGCACCCCCCGGGCCAGCTCAAGCCTCACGCGCGTGGCCTGCCCGACCTGGGTCTGCATCTGGGCGCTGGCGGAAGCCCAGACTGCCGGCCGGTCCAGCCGGACGCTCATGCCCACCATGCCCCTGCCCGCCGGCATGTTCAGCCAGCGGTAGTGCCCGGGCCGGCCCGGGACGGGCTCGGCGATGCGGCTGTAGGTTTTCTGCCAGACGTGGGCGACCAGCTCCACGCCGCTGACGGGCCTGCCGGTGAGCTTTTCGACGACCTCGGCCTCCAGCTCGGCCTGAGGAGACAGCTTCAGCTCAATGTCCTGGCAGGGCGCGACTACGTCGCCTTCCTGGCGGCCGGAGTCGGTCTTGGCATAGCCGGCGGCCAGGACCTGGAGCTGCACCTTCGCCCCCGGCGGCATATCGTGGAAGGCGAAGCGGCCGTCCTTGTCCGTGAGGGCTTCGAAGCCCTCGATGTCTTCCCCGGAAATCCCTCGGCCGGCCGGCCACACCTTGGCACCCGGTACGGGCTTGCCGGCCTCATCCACGACGCGTCCGGTCAGCGCGGCCGGCGGCTTCAGCCTGATCCTCACCCGTCGGCTGGGGCGATCGGGGTTCCACCCCTCCCAGCCGATGGCCCAGCCGGGCTTCCGGGCGGCCAGGACGACATACTCGGGTGCGCCGCTGACGCGGGCGGAGAAGGCGCCGTTCTGGTCGGCGCGGACCTGCCCCATCTTGCGCGGCTCCAAGCGCCCGCTCATCCGGACCTGGTCGTAGGCGATCACCGTGACGACGGCGCCGCCGCCCGGCCGGCCGTCGGCGCAGACAACCTTGCCGGCGACCACCGGACCGCTCTGGCAGCCGGCCAGCATGGCGCCGGCCAGCACCATGGCCACAAGATGCAAACCCACGCTCTGTTGCGCAAGGCGGGGGGATTCCCGTTTGTGCATGACAGACTCCCGATGCACTCCGGCCAACGTTGAGGTCCATAAGGGCCTGAGGTTTCGCGGACAAGCTTGGCCAACAAGCCCCGCAAGCCTAGCCCCTCATTGTCCCCTGTTGTCATGATCCTGCCAGCCTTTTCCGGCTGCATTTCCCTTGCAGGTGAGAAGCGAACCCCTATCGAACCGCCGGCCGCGTGGCTGCCCCTTCGGGGGCGGGCTGGGCGGCGGGGCTTTGCAGAAGGTGCTGCCTGGCCGCGTCGAGGACGGTATCTCGCCCGGCAGCCAAGTCCGAGGCTGTGATGCGCACCGGCACGTCCGGCTCCAGCCCTCGGCGCTCGATCGGGCGGTGAAGGAAGCCGGCGTACGCCTTGACCGGGATCACAACCTTGTACAGCCCGTTGCTCAAGGTGTAGGTCTCTTTGCGGCTGGATGCGCCGGCCGTGGCCGACCCGAACAAGCGCCCGCGTTTGTTGGCCACGAACCACGAGGTCCAGCCCTCGCCGGCAGAGATGCAGTGTTCGTCCACCAGCACGGCAATCGACCCCAGGAATTGCGGGCGATGGGTCTGCTTGCCCGGACTGAAGTTGTCGAAGGCGGCGGAGGCGTCGAAGCCCCCGCCGGTATTGCCGCGGACGTCGATGATGAGGCCTCGGGCCGATTTCAGCTCAGCCACGGCCTTGTCCAGAGAGGCGAGCAGGTTCGCGCGGATTCGCCGGACGCGGACATACCCGATGTTGTCGGGCAGCATCTTCCAGGAAACATCAGCCGAATCCGGGATACCCTGGATGGGCACCGGCAGACGCGGAATATAGCGGACACCCAGTGTGGCCTCCAGCTCGAAGCTGTAAGCCTTGCCCGAGGGGTCACGCATACCAAGCTCGACCTTCGCCCGCTCCTGCATTTGCCGGGCCAGGAATCGCCCCCCGTCATACTGCAACACGCGCTGGCTGGAATAGCCGAAGTACCTGCCCAGCAGGGCCATCTGCTCCTTCAGGACCTGGCCGGCCAGCTTGCCGTTGATGGACGTGACCGTCATGCCAACCTTCACCCCGGCCCGCTGCGCCGGCGAAACCTTGTCCACGTGATACACCACCGGCTGGCCACGGTCATCAATCAGGCAGGCAAAGCCCGGATCCCACAGCGGCACCGGGGCGGGCGGCAGCTTGGCTGCACCAGGTTCAAGCCGGGCGTGGGTGTCCTCCAGCCGAGCCACCAGCTCCATGCAAAGCAGGCCGAACTCCTGGTCGCTCTTGACCTGCCGGCTGCGCGGGAGCAACTCCTGCCCCACCTTCTTCCAGGCGATGCCTTTGAGGGCGAAGCACGGATATCGCCGGCCGAGGGTCTCGTACAGGTCTTGGAAGGCCTGTTCATATCCAGGCCCGGCGGCCGGGCGGGAAGAAGCTGCCGCCGCAGCAGGATCATCGGTGACTTCTTCCGCCACCTGGTCCGGCTCGGCCGCGACAGCCGACATCGCCCTGGCGGTTGTCGGCTGCGTGCCTGCCCCCCCGGGGGCGGGCTGGGTGGCGGGGCTTTGCTCAACGAGCAGACGCTTGCTGTGACTGCCGACGACGTATTCCAGCGGCTGAATCAGCGTCATCTCTCTCTGCTTCTCTTCGGCCATGACCACGCGCCACACGCCATCGGAGAATCGGGCCACAATGACCAGGAGCCACCGCTCGTCCCCCTCTGGGGGGGCGACTTTGAAGGCCGCCATACCCCGATCAATCTCCTCCTCCTGGATCGTCGTCAGACGGCCGAGCTGCCCGGCGTAGCGTCTGCGGATCACATCGGCGGTTGTCTTCCAGTCCTTTGGCCGGTCCATTTCAATGTCACGATCCCAGGTGGCCTTGACGAGCCCGGCAGCATCGTTCTCCGCAACAGAACGCAGGAACGATTTCGCCACGGGGCGAGCCTGGGCCAGCGCCGCGCGCCGCCCTGGCTCCATCGCCTCCCAGAGAAGTCGCACCACCTCAACGATTTCCGCTGGGGTGTTCGTGTCGCCTTCCAGCTCGCGCACAATGCTGGCGAGCCCCGGGCGGCTGCGTCTCGGATTGACCTGGTCGATGGGACGGCCGGCCAGCAAGTTTCCCGGCCGAATGTCGGCAAAGGGATCGGCACCAGCCCGCAGCAAAAGCCGCATAACCTCCGGAACCCGTTGGCGCACTTGCTGCATATCATTCGTTGCGTCGGCCGCATAATGCAGCGGCGTCCACCCGGCATCGGCCATCACGCTGACATCCGCTCCCTTGGCAAGCAGAAGCGTTATGATCTCGAGCTGAGCGTCCCATGCCCCCCAGTGTAAAGCTGTCCGTCCCTGTGTATCGCGCGCCTCGATGTCTTTGCTGTCTGCGATCAGGGACTTGATGACGCCAAGCTCGCGATCATCTGGCGTCCGTCTGCCGTCAGCATGGAGCTTGTAAAGGGCCTTGTGCAAGGGCGAACCCTGACCGCGAGGCACCGGCTGCTTCAGACGGGCAACGGCCCGCGAATAGTCGTCCGTCGCCTCCGCCGCCGGCCGCGCGCCGGCCCCGCCGGGAGCGGCCGGGACCTGGAGATGAATTTCGTTGGACTTGGCCAGAAGCTTGGCGTCCCTGCCCATGGACAGATATTCCGCCCAAAGCGTATACAGCCCGGGCTTGCGACCGGCCAGGTCGAAGGACCACCCGCCGAGGGTCTGTTGGGAATTGGGCGGATGCGCCGTCACCTGGCCGCTTCGGGGCCCGCTGAAGTCGGGCTGGGTCTGACCAGCCGGGCCCTTCGTCACCAAGCCGAAGCGGCAGCCAAGGTAGAGAGGCTGGTCGCCGGTGTTATGGAGGCGAAGCCTCAGCGAGCGCGAGTCGGCGGGACCCTTCTCGTCGAGGAGCAGCAATTCCAGTCGCAGTTTGTCCAAGCCTTTGCCCGCATACACGTCTCTCAGGATGGCCAACTGCGGCGAGCCGTCATCCACGACCTCGAACTTGACCGGTTCGGCGTACACGACGCCGGTCCAGAGCTTCTCCGGTTTGCCGGCCGGCCCCCCGGCCGATTGGGCGTAGACCAGGTCTTGGCCCAGACGCCTCTTCTCGACCTCCTCGCGGACGGCGTAGGCGAATTCGGCCACGTACACGCCGGGCAGCAAGGCCGACAGGCTGGGCAGGGGGCCCTCGCCGTAGGTTGGGTGGTCCGGCGTCGAGGGATACGTGAAGGACCAGCTCTTGCCCGGCTGGATCCGCACGGCCTTGGGATTGGCCGTAGCGCTGTCCTCGCTGGGCATGTGATAGTGCCCATCTGGGTGGGTGATCTTGAGGCTGGCGCAAGGGTAGTGAGGACCCGGCAGACCGCCAGGCCATTCAGCCGTAGCGATCAGATCAATGGGTTCTGAAGAGACATTCGTGAGGGTGACCTCGAAGCGCGGCCACTCGTTGAAGGGGAGCTTCGGCTTGGCTGCGCGGACCTGGCAGCTTAGGCCCGCCACGATGGAAGGCCTGCTCTGTGCCTCCGCCGGCTGCGGAGCGGACGGCCTGCCCAAGGGCCCAGGCGGCTTATAAAAGGCTTCTCCTTCCTTCCCGAGCTCGCACCAATAGGCGTCGAGCGATTGCCCCTTCACGCGCTGGCGAATCACCAGCGTGAGTCCCGGCCGAAGGTTGCGGTAGAAGTGCCCGACGATCTGCCAGCGGATATCCGAGGGATCCGCTGGCAGCCCTGGGTCTAAGGGTATCAGCGAACCCTTGTCGGCGAACTTGTCCGGGGGCTCTGCATTGGCGTGGGAGGCGGTCGGGCCGAGGCGCTTGATCAGCCCCTCGCCCGAGAGGGTCACGATCGCTTCGGACTCTTCGTCGCGCCAGGCCAGCGGCCGCGCCGGCGGCGTGGCGGGTGAGTCTGACGGGGCGCTCGCCGGCTGCGTGCCGGCCCCTTCGGGGGCGGGCTGGGTGGCGGCGGCTCCCGCCCGAGCGAGCACAACGTCGACGTTCGTGATCGTATTGCCGGTGCTGGAAGGGACGGGGAGGCCATCCTTCGCCCGAATCTTGGAGCTCCCCTTGGTTCGGATCTCCTGCGCCTTCCAAGCCATCAGCAGACGGCGTGCCGCATCATGCAGCTCTTTTGTCACGGGTAGCACTCTTGCCTTGCCCTGCTCAAAGCCGTCGGCCTCGACACGAACGACGTGATAGATACTGTATCCGTTCCCTTCATTGAGGCGACGCGCAGTCGGGAGTACGTCCGGCGGGACAAGCCCCCGCAATTCATACGAGCCATCAGCCCTCGATACAGTCGAGACCGAACGGCTTTCAACCCGACGCATCGCCTCCCCCGACTCAAGAACATGGGCAGTGGGCTCCCATATCCAGGTCACCTTCGCGCCCGCGATGGGCCGACCCTGGGTGTCGGTAATCCGGCCGGTCACCGTAATGAGGTCTGCGCGAAGCTCCAAGGTCACGCTGCGGTCGCCGTCGAGCACCACCTGTTGTTTGGCGGCCGCCATCCGCTTTGCCTGCCTGCCGGCAGGCCGCGAGGGCACCTCGGTGGAGATCTCATATTCTCCGCGCGGCAGACCGGCAAACTCGAACCGCCCCTCCAAGTCGGTAGTCATTTCTCTCCTGAGCGACTCGCCCTGAAGCGTGACCACCGCGCTGGGCGCCGGCCGGCGCAGTATTCCCCCCAAGATCCATCGGACTTGTTCGTCAGACGCAGCGGCAGCGAGCTTGGCCAGGTTTTTCTCCGAGACGTCCGGCGTGGCGTCCCACGCCCTGCCGTGGATCTCGTGTACCAGTGCCGCCGGCTGCGTGCCTGCCCCTTTGGGGGCGGGCGGGGCGAGGCCTGCGGGATTCCGGCCCTCGAAGGCCCGGCGGACCACCTCCAGCGCCGGCTTTCCTCCCAAGAAGTAGCTCGTATCGGTGCGGGCGTTGGTGTCGTAGCCGGCGCGGCTGCACCACTCCCACACCAGGTA
>LJUF01000133.1 GCA_001303665.1 Phycisphaerae bacterium SM23_33
CGACGAGCACGCCATTTTCCTCATCGCCTGCCTGCTGCTGAACGAGACGCATTACTACCAGCTCGGCGGCCCCGGCCCCGACGGCCGCGACCTCACCGGCAAGGTCTCCTACCTCATCCTGGAGGCCGCCCACCGACTGGGCATCGCCAACAACCTCACCGTCCGCGTCCACGATGAGATGGACGAGCAGTTCTTCCTGACGGCCGTCGGGCACCTGCTCCGCGACCGCAAGGGCTGGCCCAGGTTCGCCGGCGACAAGGGCCTGGTGGAGGGCTTCATGCGAAACGGCTACCCGGCCGAGCTGGCCCGGCAGCGGGTCGCCGTCGGCTGCCACTGGATGGCCATCCCCGGGCGGGAGTACACCCTCAACGACGTCGTCAAGATCAACGTCGCCAAGGTCTTTGAGGTCGCCTTCCATGACATGGTCGAGGACCCGACCGTCCGGCCGAGCGTGTGCGAGCTGTGGCGGCGCTTCCAGGACCACCTCCGCCGGGCGGTGCTGTGCACGGCCAAGGGGCTGGACTTCCATCTGGCCCACCAGGCGGACAACGAGCCGGAGCTGATGCTCAACCTGCTCTGCCACGGGCCCATTGAGAAGGGCGTGGACGTCACCGACGGCGGCGTGGAGTTCTATGACATGTGCGTGGACGGGGCGGGGCTGGCGACGGTGGCCGACTCCTTCGCCGGACTGGCCCAGCGGATCGAGCGAGAGCACCTGCTCACCTGGGACGAGATCGTCACCCATCTGCGGCACAATTACGGCGGCCCCGACGGGCCGCGGGTCAGGGCGATGATGAAGGCCGGCCCGCGCTACGGCCAGGGCGGCTCGCTGGGCGATGAGTGGGCCGTCCGCGTCAGCCGGCTGTTCGCCAGGCTGGTCAAGGAAAGGCCGACCCCCGGCGGGCGGATCATGATCCCGGGGTGGTTCTCCTGGTCGTCCACCGTCGCCATGGGCCGGATCGTCGGGGCCACCCCCGACGGCCGGGGGGCGGGCGAGCCCATCTCGCACGGGGCCAACCCCAACAACGGCTTCCGCACGGACGCCGCCGCCACGGCCATGGCCAAGGCCATCGCCTCGATCCAGACCGGCTACGGCAACACCTGCCCCATGCAGTTGGAGCTGTCGGGCGGCTTCGACGACGAGGAGGGCATCGCCAAGGTCGCCGCCCTCATCAAGACCCACTTCGACTTGGGCGGGACGCTGTTCAACGTCAACATCATCGACAGGGAGAAGCTGCTGGCCGCCCACAAGGACCCCTGGGCGTATCCGGACCTGATCGTCCGCGTGACCGGCTTCACCGCCTACTTCGCGGCCCTGTCGCCGGAGTTCCGCCAGCTCGTCGTGGACCGGATCATCGCCGAGTAGCCGCCCCGGCCGGCGGAAAAATCGCCACAAAGCCAACCGTTGCCTGCTGCCGCGCATCTACTACAGTGGATCGAGGTTCGATTTGCGCCCATGGTCCGTGACCCGGCACGTGCCGGGGGCCGACAGTCCGCAAAGACAAGGCCCACTCTGGAGAAGGGAGGCCGTTTATGTCCGGAAAGACACTGTTGTGCGCCGCCGTGCTGGCGGTGCTATGTTTCTCGATGACGCCGGAGACCGGGGCGGGGGAGACGGCAGTTGCGGCAGGGGCGAACCTGCTGTTCCAGACCCTGCCCTGGGAGCATGCCGACTTCTACTGTTGCCAGGGCCAGCCGGTCCATGCCACTAGGAAGAGGGCGTTCTGCAAGAGCGAGCGCCCGCTGCTGTTTGACAACCCGGCGGCGAAGTTTCCCGTGGCGATCCTGTTCGATGAGTCCGGCGGGACGGAGACCGGCTACGACACGCTGTACGTCGATTTCGACGCCGACGGGCAGTTCGCCGATGATCCGGTCTACAAGGCCGACAAGGGCGCCGTCGCCGGAGCAGCGGGGTTCGGCGGGGACGTGAAGGCGTGCTTCGCCAACGTGCGCGTCGTCCACAGCCGCAAGCGCAATTGGCTGCCTCGCGTGCAGGTGGCGCTGCTGTCGGGGCGGTCCGACGACGGGCAGGTCGCCGAAAGCTGCGTGATGATCCCACAGGAATGGGCCGTCGGGACGGTCAACGTGGACGGCAGGAAGCTGGCGGCGGCCCTGATCGACCGGAACTGGAACGACCGGCTCACCGACGCGGGCGGGCTGAACCTCCAAGACCCCCCCGGCGGCTTCCCGCGCGGGGACTACCTGGTGCTGGGGATCGACGGGGAAAAAAGCCTTCTTCCCAACGACGCCATGGCCCGGGGCGGCTCGGCGCGGGGGGTCCTGACCGAGCACCTGGTGCTGGATTCGGGGGCCTACAGGGTCAAGGCCGGCCAGTCGGCCCGGGGCGTCAGGCTGGACCTGCTGCCCGTCAAGGCCACCACCGGGAGGCTCAAACTGCCGGCAACCATGACCGGGCGTCGCCTGTGCCTGATCGGAACGAAGACCTGCGTGCTGCTGGCCAAGCCGACCGACGTGGTCACGCTGCCGGCCGATACCTACGTCGCTCACCAGCACCCGGAGCAGACCACGTTTGCGGTCGAGGCCGACCGGACCGTTGAGCCCTGGCCGACAGCTCCACCCATCAAAAGCAACCTGGCGGTGCGGGAGATCAAGCTGGAGCCGATCGGGGAGGGTAAGAACGCCGTCCGCGTACAGGTGCAAAACACGGCCGATCAAAGGCAGACCTTCGCCATTCACATTCAGACCCGCTCCCCGCAGCACGGCCGAAGAGGCATTGGCTGGGGCAGTGCCTATTTTGACACCTTCCAGGGCAAAGAGACGAAATGGCTTCGCTTTGCCTTCAAGATCTTCCCGCCGGTCACGGACGACGCCTGGGTGAGGCTGCGGTTCTATAATCCCGATTCTCGTGAGATTTACGATTTCAAGCGGTACTTCCTGGAAAAGAAGCAGACGGCGGGACAACTGGAGCGCAGGCGGACGATGGGAACATCTGAGCCGGCCTCCAAGGAGCAAGCCCAGGAAGTCACGCGAGCATTTCTTCAGATCCAGGGCGATCTGAAACAGAAGAAGTACTCCGAGATCTGGGACCGCTTCACCAAAGACTGCCAGGAGGTCGAGTACCTTGGCCTTGGACTTGACCATTTCCGCAAGACAATGGACGAGTTGTCTGTCTTCTGGTGGGACAGAGTGCAGTTTCTCCAGCTCCAGCCGCGATCCGTCGCCAGAAGGGGCGGGCTATTCGTTCTGACGGCGACGCGCGACGAGGAAAGCTGGGAGATTGACTTTCTCCGGGAAGACGGCCAATGGAAGATTGACTGGATCAGAGGGTACACCACGGCCGTGGCGGCCTGGGGCAGTTGGGAAGAGCGATTGCTCCCGAAGATGGAAAAGCACGCCACGGACCATTTTGACATCCACTATTTCAAGGGTTCCACCGCCGCCAAGCGGATACCGGAGATTGCCGAGGCAAGAGAGAAAGGGTATCGGGGCATTTGCGATTTCCTGGGCACGCGGTCGAAGCTGCGGATCCGACTGGTGCTGTTCGAGGACGAGAACACGAAGTTCCGGACGACGGGCCACCAGGGCATGGGCTGGGCGTATGGCACCACCCTGGTGGAGGTCTGCGGCCCGGAGGGCAGGCTGGACCCTTACCACGAGACCACCCACGTGCTCACCAGAGACCTTGGGCGCCCGCCGGCGCTGTTTGTGGAAGGCATCGCCGTCTACATGACGGAGCGATTGGGGGCCCCCGCGCTGGAATACTTGGGAGGGGGCAAATCCTCGCTGCATGAACGGGTCAGGCAGCTCAGGAAAAGCGGCGAGTGGATCGGTCTCCAGGAGCTGCTGACGTACACGGAGATCGGGTCAGGCAAGACCCGCCCGACGATATCGTATGCCCAGGCGGGCAGCTTCGTGAAGTTCCTGATGGACGCCTACGGCAAGGAGAAATTCTTCCGGGCGTACGGGACGCTTCAGAACTCACCCGCCGCGGGCGTGCAGCAGCAGAACCGGAAAGCCCTCGAGGCGATATATGGCCAATCCCTGGCCGAACTCGAGACGAGTTGGCACAAGGCCTTCGAGGCTGCCAGCCGGCCGTGAAGCCCGTTCCCGCAGCCGGCCGGCTCCTGGACCATGGTCGCGGCCGGAGGCCGTCCGCAAGAGATGCCGAATCCCATGTCGAACAGCAAGGAAACTGAACTCGCCGGTCTCGACGAGGCGGCCCTGGCCGGCCTCGACGACGCCGGCCTGGTCAGCCGGGTGAAGGAAGGCGACCACGGCGCCTTCGCGGCCCTGGCGGCGCGGTATCAGGGGCTGATCCTGCTCGTGGCCGAGCGGGTCGTCGAAAACCGCGACGACGCCATGGAAATCAGTCAGGATGTCCTGCTGAAGCTGTACCGGCAGATCGGGGAGTTGAACCGCCCCGGCGGGCTAAAGGCCTGGCTGTCGAAGACCGCGCGCAACCGTGCCCTGGCCGTCGTCCGCAGGCGCCGCCACGCTCCCCTGGAGTTTCACTGCGGCCAGGCCACCACCGTTCACGGCCAGGCAGACAGGCTTCTTGCGGAGAACGGCACGTCGGCTGCCGGCCAGGCCGAACTCAACGACCTCAGGGCCCAGATTCGCCGGCAGGTGTCTGTGCTGGCCGGCGAGCATCAACGAATGGTGCGGATGCACTATCTGGAGGGCCTGGGTCTGGGCGAGATCGCCCGGCGTCTGGGCATCCCGGTCGGGACCGCCAAGTGGCGACTGTCGCAGGCCCGCCAGGAACTGCGAAAGGAACTGATGATGTCCGAACTGACCGACGCCCTCAGAAACCGGTCGACGTCCGGTCCCCTGTTGCAGGTTTCCACGGTATGGGGATCGACCGGTCCCGACCGGGAACTCCGCGCATCGGAGGTGACCAAGACCCTGCTGGCCCAGCAGATCCTCTTCTGCCTCCGCAAGCAGGCCAAGGCCCCCGAGGAGGTGGCCCGACAGGTCAAGGCCGACGTCAGCTACGTGAAGGAACATCTGGCAAGGATGACCGAGGCCGAGGTTCTCGACCGGCAGGACGGAACCTACCGGGCCAACTGCGTCCTGCTCGACACCGACGACGTCAAGGCCCTCAAGAGCAAGCTGGCCCCCAGAGGCTGGCAGACTGCCGACGTCATTGCCCGGCACGCAGAGGTGCTGTCCCAGGCCATCGCCCGGTTGACGGTCTCGGCCGGAGGGTTCGACCCGGGGTATCTCCGCTGGATCATCCTGCCCACGATGGTGCTCAACATCGGCCTGCAGAGCCGGTTGGAGCAGGCCAAAGGGGTCGTCGTCAAGCCCCCGCCTCGCCCCGACGGCGGCAACTGGTTCTATAAGCCGCGCCTGCTGGCCGCCAGGATGCCCATCGAGCTGGGGTGCAACTGGTCTGGGGGCCGCGACGGTCATGCCCAGTACTGGACCTCGGAAGTGAGCATGACCATCACCCGCCCCAGCGCGCCCGAACTCGCAATCCTTCGCCGGTCGGCCAAGGGCCCGGTGCAGACCAACAGCCTCGCCGACGTGTTTTCCGAAGAGACCGTCGCCGCGGCGGCCGAGCACGGGCTGATCCGCAGGCAGGGGGATCACATGGTCGCTAACGTACCTGTGTTTACCCCCGCCGACGGCGACATATTGGACCCGGTGCTGACGGCCATCGTGGACGACGTGGTCGAGCAGGTGTACGCGGACTACCCGGACGATGTCTACGCCCTGCTGGACTCGCTGGGGTTTGGCTTCATCCGGGGGGACTATGCAGCCCACGCCCAGGAGCTGGCCCAGATGGGCGCCGTCCGCGGCCTGATGGACAAGGCCGTCCTGCCGGATCCGCCCTCGCCGGCCCCGCCGGGATGGGGCTTCTTCGCCTGGGAAGGAACCTTCGCCCCCATGGAGCGGGGATAGCTTCCGCCGACCGCGCCGCCTCCGGGGCAGGACAAAGCCGGCGGCTACAGCCCTTCCATGGCCACGTCGTACATGGCCAGGAGGTTCTCCAGCTTGCAGGAGTTGTCGGCCTCGGTGGTGGAGCCCATGAGGTAGCCGGGGCACGCGTCGCGGATGGCCTGGCGGCAGACCTCGCGGACCTGCTCGGGCGTGCCGCGCGAGAGCAATTGGCTCATGTCGATGCCCCCGGCCAGGAACAGCTTGGGGTACTTCTGGCGGACCTCTTTGAGGCTCATGCCGGCCACGGTCTCGATGGGGTTCAGCCCGTCAATGCCTGCCGCCACCAGCTCGTCCATCACCTCCATGTGGTAGCCGTCGGTGTGGAACAGGCACTTGATGCCGTGCTCGTGCCAGGCGTCGTTGAGCCGCTTCAGCCGCGGAAACAGCTCCCGCCGCAGGTACTCCGGCGAGTGGAGCAGCCGGTTCTTGTAGGCGATGTCGCAGTAGGTGAGCACCGCCGGCGACAGCGACGGGTCGGCGACGGCGTGGCAGACGGCGACGCCGCGGTCCGTCCAGGCCTGGAAGGCCTCGGAGAGGATGCCCGGGTCGTCCGCGCTGAGATAAGAGAACAGCTCCAGCCCCAGCCTGTGGCGGATGTCGTCCAGGCCAGTGCCCTGCTCGGCGAGCAGGTGCACCGTGTCGCCGATCCGCGCCTGCACCTGGGCGAACCAGCGGTGGTAGTTTTCCCGGTACGTCCGCGGGTCGGCGTTGATGTGGCTGGTCTCGGCGGCGAGCTTGGCGATGAGCTTCTTGAGGTACTCGGCCGCCCCGGCCTCGTCGTCGAAGGGGCGCTTGACGATCCAGGAGGTCTTCTCCCAGCCGTCCTCGTGGATCTGGAAGCCGAACGGGTCGGTGTAGTCTCGGTCCAGCATCACGCCGAAGGTGGAGTGGCGGGTGGCATCGAGCATCCCGGCGATGGCCTTGCCGGTGATGCGGTCGACCTCCGCCCTGGTCTGGGGGTCGTTGGCCGGCGGCGGGAGCTTCTGGCCGCTGAAGTGCTCGATGGCGGCGTGGCACAGGAGGATGTCGTACAGTGGCACGCGGTCGGTCTCCTGGAGGTTCGTCGCCCGCTCGACGCGCTGTCGTTTCGTCATCGTGGCGGCCATCGGGCGCTCCGGGGGCTATCCGCGGCCCATGAGCTTGAGCTTCAGCTCCATGTAGAACATGAAGTCGTCGTAGGAGACTTCCGGCGGGACGGTGTGGTCGATGTGGGGGATGTAGCCGCCCTGCTCCAGCAGGGGGGGCATCTTGGCGTAGAGCTCTTTCTCGATGGCCCTCTTGCCCTTGGCGATTTCCCTCTTGTCC
Organism: Phycisphaerae bacterium SM23_33; assembly: GCA_001303665.1. GTDB lineage: Bacteria > Planctomycetota > Phycisphaerae > SM23-33 > SM23-33 > SM23-33. The sequence goes on from LJUF01000133.1 coordinate 7,213, forward strand.
AGCCCGCCGCACAGGGCCAGGTCGCTGCCGAACTTCTTCCGCAGCCGCACCGGGTCCATGCCGGAGGCCTGCTCCAGCGGCCACAGGCAGTTGATGCCCGCCTCCATCCACAGCGGGATCAGCGCCTCCACGTCGCCGTCGCTGTCCACCCAGAAGCTCTTGATGCCGGCCCGGCGGAGGCATTCGACGATGCGGCGGTAGGGCTTCATGAAGAACTTGCGGAACAGCGGCGGCCCGAACAGCGGCCCGCCCTTGCCGGCGCAGTCCTCGAAGAAGTTGAAGTAGTCGAACTGCACCTCCCGCAGCGCCCGGTCCAGCAGCCCCAGCAGGAACTCGGTGTTGAACTCGATCATCTCCTGAACCAGGGCCGGGTCGTCGTAGAACATGTACGAGATGCCCTCGGTGCCCGCCCAGCAGCGGAGCTGCGAGTACAGGCCGAAGGAGGCGTTGCCCAGAAGCACCACCGGATAATCCCGCTCTTTCCACAGCCGGACCTGCTCGTCCCACCAGAAGGGATACCGCACCGGGGCGTGGGGGTCGTAGCGGCGCTTGACGTCGTTCCAGCTGGCGCGGTCGGTCACCGGGAAGGAAAGGTACGTGTCCATGGACATCCGCGTGCCGCGGACGGTGCCCGGCTTCAGGGCCTTGGTCACGATGCCGTTGGCGTGCCGGGCGACGAGGTAGCGCTCGCCCTCTTCCAGGACTTGGTAGCCGTAGTCCGGGATCATGCCCGTGGTCAGCCGGGCGAAGCTGCGGCGGTCCAGGCGGAAGTGCTCGTCGCCCTCGAACATGTCCGTGCTGCCGACGCGGGCCTGGTTGGCGGGCATGCCCTCGGCCAGCCAGCGTTCGACGGTCTGGCCCCAGCAGCCCAGCTCGTAGTTGGGCACCCAGTCGGTGGCCTGGCCGGCGAGGATCCTGCGCAGGTACTCCCGGTGCGTCATCCGTGGCTCCTGGTTTCTGCCGGCCGGCGGGCCGGGGCGGCTATGGCTTTCCGCAGACTTCGCCCAGCCGCTTCATGTAATGGCAATAGTTCGCAAAGCAGATATCCGGCGGGCAGGAGTGGTCGGTGTGGGGGATGTACCCGCCGGCGTGGATGAGCG
>LJUF01000134.1 GCA_001303665.1 Phycisphaerae bacterium SM23_33
CCCGGCCGAGGCGTAGCGGACCAGCCCGGCGGCCGCGTCCAGCAGGGCGAAGAAGCACGTCACGAAGCGGCTGCTGTCGAGGTCTTCGATGAGCAGGTCGTTGACGCGCGTGAGGACGGCGGGGATGTCCAGCTCGGCCGCGGTCGGCCGGCCGCCGGCGTGCGCCGACGAGCTGAGGGCCCGCAGCATGGCCCGGGCCTCGGCGATGACCAGGGCCGGGCCCACGCCGTGCCCGGTGGCGTCGGCCAGCATCAGCGTCCAGCGCCCGCCGCCGAGGTCGAAGAAGTCGTAGATGTCTCCGCCGGTCTCGTCGGCCGGCCAGGAGGCACCGGCCATGTCGAAGCCGGCCACCTGCGGGTTCTGGCGGGGCAGCAGGTCCTGCTGGATCTCCCGGGCGATGGCCAGCGACTGTTCCATCCGCAGCTTCTCCAGGTAGTGCGCCAGCAACCGGGCCCGCTGGAGGACGACCCCGGCCTGGGCGGCGAGGGTTTCGGCCAGGGTGACGTCCTGGGGCGAAAAGCCCGCGCCGCGCTTATTCAGCACCTCCAGGACGCCCACGAGCTGGCCGTCGTGGTCCAGCAGGGGGACGGCCAGGATGTTGCGGGTGCGGAAGCCGGTGCGGCGGTCCACCTCGCGGTTGAAGCGATGGTCGGCGTAGGCGTCGGGGATGTTCAGCACGCGCCGGTTGCGGGCGACGGCCCCGGCGATGCCCGCGTCGCCGGGAAGGCGGATCTCTTCGGCCCCGTGGGCGATCCGGCTGACCAGCTCGCCGGTGGTCTGGTCGTACAGGAACAGGGTGGCGCGTTCGGCCTCCAGCAGTTCCATGGAGCTGGTGATGACCAGGCCCAGCAGCTCGTCCAGGTCGGTGGTGGCCACCATGTCGCGGGTGATCTTGAGGACGTCCTGGCAGGCGGACAGCAGCTTGTCGCGGTCGGACGCCGGCACGTCGGATCTCCTGACTGGTGCACAGCGTAGCCGCCGACGGCATGACGGTCAACGGCGCGGCGGGCCCGGGGCGCAGGCGCCGTCCCGCCCCGGCCGGTCAGTCGATGGACAGGGCGGCCTTGGCCTTCTGGATCTGCTCGACGATCTCCAGGTGCTGCGGGCACTTCTCCTGGCACTCACCGCACTCCGTGCACCGCTTGAGCTGTTCGACGGGGTCCTGGTGTGGGTACTTCGACCGGATCCAGTGGGCCAGGTCCCTCTCGTCCACGCCGTAGATGGCGAAATCCCTCATCACCTGCATGAACTTCTGCGGGTCGAAGCCGTTGGGGCATTCCTTGCAGTACCCGCAGCCGGTGCAGAAATCGCCCTGGATGAATTTGACGGCCTCCATCTTCCGGATGAGCTGCTGCCGGTACGGCTCGTCCAGCGTCTCGGCGCCCTGGAGGGCCTGGACGGCCTGGTCCACCTCCTCGGCGGCGGTGAAGCCGATGATGGAGGTGGAAATGTTCCTGTTGGCCAGCAGGAATCGCAGGGCGCCGTACCAGGGCCCGCGGTAGCCGTCCCGCAGGAAGTCCAGCGACTTCTCCCCGGCCAGGCCCAGCACGCCCCCGGCCAGCGGGTTCATGATGATGACCCCCACGCCCCGGCCGCCCGCGTAGGCGATGAGCGGCTCCTCCTTGCGGTTGATGATGTTGTAGGAGACGGTCGCGCACAGCAGCGCGCCGCTGTCCACGGCGGCCTGGAACGCCTCCGGCGGGCCGTGGAAGGTGAACCCCAGCCCGTACTTGATCAGGCCTTCGGCCCGGGCCTTCTCGATGCCTTCGACCGTGCCGCCCTTGGCCACCGCCCGCTCAACCACCTCCGCGCTCTGCAGGCCCCAGAGCTGGTAGAAGTCGAAATAGTCCAGACCCGTCGCCTCCAGTGACTTCTCGATGGTCTTCCTGACGGCGTCGGCCGTGGGCGCCTGGGCCCAGTTGGACTTGCCGGAGAAGTATATCTCGCTGCGGCGGCCCCGGACCGCCCGCCCGGCCCAGGCCTGGCTCTTCCCGCCGACGTAGCCGGTGGACGTGTCGATGTAGTTCATCCCCAGGTCGAGGCCGCGGTGGATGATCTGGTGGCAGGCCTCTTCCGAGGGGAACCTCATGCTCCCGAAGCTGATGGCCGAAACCTTCACGCCGGAGCGACCGAGCTTTCTGTACAGCATGCCGGATTTCCTCCAAGCCCTCCGCCGGGCTGACCCCGCCGGTTGCTGCCGATTCTAACCTCTTGACAGGCGGGAAAACAAAGCATTCCAGCCGCACCGTCCAGCCCGCCCAATAGAACGGCCCGGGAAATGGCCCGGGGTGGGGCCCGCCGTGGGTGGACCGGTTCGCTGGCCCGCGGAGCTACCGGCCCCGCAGCCAGGTGGTGCGGATCTCGCGGAGGGTGTAGCCGCTGTCGTTGAGCTCGCGGATGAGGCGGATGCGCTTGATGAGGTCCGGGTCGAAGAATCGCCGCCGGGTGCCGGGCTGGACGATGGGGGTGACCAGTCCCAGCATGACATAGTATTCGATGGTCTGCGTGGAGACGCCGGCGACCTTGGCGGCTTGGCCGATCTTCATCAATTCTTTCGGTTGGGCCTCGGGCATGCCCGTCTTCTCTACGGTCTTATCGTTGCTGTCGGCCGCAAAACTTTAGCCCCGCCGCCGGCCGGGCGGACGGGGAATTTTTCTGTGCTCGCCCGCCACGCCGCGGTTACATTCCCGGCCATGGATTCCCTGAAAGCCCTGCTGTTCGAGAACCCCTTGAAGCTGTATCTGCTGCTGGCCGTCGCCGAGGTGGTGGTCGCCGCGTTCTGGTACTCGCGGCGGACACGGCGGTGGGGGCTGGGCATGCTGGTGCCGGTGCTGCTGGCGGTGGTTGTGGCCCTGACCGCCCACTTGGTGATGACCGACCGCGAGCAGATCGCCGCGGCCCTGAAGGCCATCGCCGCCAGCGCCGAGGCGGGCGACCTGAGCGCCGCCGCCGGCTACCTCGACGCCGACTGCGTGGGCGCAGGATATAGGGGCAGCCGCCTGGAAAGAGAGGAGCTGATCCTGCTTGGCCAGCAGGCGCTGCGGAAGTACCCCGTGCAGACGGTGCGTTTGAGCAACGTCGAGACCAAGATCGCCGGCGCCAATGCCACCACGACGCTGAATACCCACGTCACGTTCCGCAGCGGCGAGCGCTACCGGCTGGACTGGAAGGTCCAGTGGGCCAAGCGGCCCGCCGGCTGGCGGATCGTGGCCGTGGAGCTGCCCGCGGCCGTCAGCGCCATCTGAAGCTCCAGCCGACTGCCGGGGGCAGCCCGCGGGCCCGAGGAAACGGAACCGGTAACGTCCGAGTGGGTTTCAGTGCCGGAAGGGCCTCTGGAAAGGGCAGGCCATGCGGTGCATCGCGACGGCATTTCTGGTTGTGCTGGTCACGTCGGGGGGGATGGCGGCGCAGGAGAGCCGGCCCGCCGCGACGATGAGCTTGGACCTCGGCGGCGGCATGAAGATGGTGCTGTTGGAGATTCCGCCCGGTGAGTTCATGATGGGCTCGCCGGACGGCGAGAAGGAGCGGCAGGCCTGCGAGACGCCCGTCCACAAGGTGAGAATCACCCGGCCGTTCTACATGGGCCGCTGCGAGGTCACCAACCGCCAGTATCGCTGCTTCCGCCCGGAGCACCGCAGCGGGCACCTCGACGGCGACAACCAACCGGCGCTGTGGGTGTCCTGGCACGACGCGGAGGGCTTCTGCCGCTGGCTGTCGAGGGAGGTCAAGAAGAACGTCCGCCTGCCCACCGAGGCCCAGTGGGAGTACGCCTGCCGCGCCGGCACCAGCACACGCTTCCACACCGGCGACGGCGTCCGCGGCGTGAAGGACTCGGCCGATCTGGCCCTGGCTGCCTGGTACGGGGCCACCGCCGCCGGCCGGAGCCACCCCGTGGGCCTGAGAGAACCCAATAAGTTCGGCCTGTACGACATGCACGGCAACGCCTGGGAGTGGTGCCGGGACTGGTTCGCCGCGGACTATTACAGGAGCAGCCCGGCCGAGGACCCGACCGGCCCGGCCGCGGGGGCGGCCAAGGTGCTGCGCGGCGGGTGCTGGTTCTACTGGACGCACCATTACTGCCGCTCGGGGCACCGCTACCGCTTTCGCCCGGACGCCCGAGAGCCGGTGATCGGCTTCCGCGTGGTGCTGGAGCCGGGGCCGTACCAGCCGCCCTCGCCGCCGGAGGTGACGCAGCCCTGGCCGCCGGCGCGGGACATCGTGCTGGCCTGGGCCCCGGCCAACAAGGCCGAGGCCGAGGTGACCAGGAGCTTCGGCCCGCCGGCGGTCTTCGTGCCCAGGACCGAGGCCCCCGAGATTGACGGGAAGCTGGACGACGCGGTGTGGAAGAAGGCCCGGCCGCTGTACTTCAGACATCTTTCCGGCCGGCCGGCCCCGCCCAGCCAGACCACCATCGCCCGGGTGCTGTCCGACGAGGGGAGCCTCTACTTCGCCTTCGCCTGCGGCGAGGACGACATGAAGCGGCTGACGGCGGCGGGAACCAATCGCGACGATCCCATCTGGCAGGGCGACACCGTCGAGATCTTCCTCGACCCGCACCACCAGCAGAGGCACATGAAGTACTACCACATCGCCGTCAACCCGGCCGGGCTGACCATGGACAGTAAGGATGAGGACCCGCTGTGGACACCGCAGCTCAAGGTGGCCACGCAGAAAATGGAGGCCGGCTGGACGGTGGAGCTGGCCCTGCCGCTGGCCTCGCTGGAGCTGTCCGACGATGACGTCCCGACGGTCTGGGGGATGAACCTCACCCGCTACCGCCCGGACTTCGAGACGCAAAGACCCAGGCTGGGCACGCTGACTCCCCACTCCTGGCCGGTGGACAACCCCGACCTGCTCCGCCTGGCCGAGGACACCGGCTGGGCGGCGACGCTGTCGGACTCCTCGCACGTGGCCGCGCGCTTCGGCCACGCCGTCCTGGAGATCGGCAGGAAAAAGACCGCCCCGCCGGCAAGGCTGTTCGAGCTGATCGCCCGCGCGGACTTCGCCTCCGGCAGCAAGGGCAGGTTCTCCAACGGCACCGTCGAGGACGGCGGCTACATGGGCGCCGGCAAGGCCCTGCGCGTGAAGGGCGGCCAGGTGACCGTCTTCCAGGTGCCGCTGACGGACTTCCGCGACGTGCAGCTTCTGGCGACGCTAAAGGCCGAGGGCGGCAGCGGCGTCTACTGGCACACCTTCGGCAAGATGTACGGCTCCAACAAGTGCTGCCCGCGGCAGGTGACGACGCTGACGCACGATCCGCTCCAACTGCCGCCGACGTTCAACTACTGCGACGGGGCCGGGCGGATCGACGCCACCTCCGCCGGCGTGGCCGACCCCTACTACGCCGCCTTCATGAAGCACCTGAGCTGGTTCTCCGAGCCCACCATCGGGCGGATCCGCTGCGCCGGCCCCGACCACTGGGCCGTCGTCTACACCCGCGTCGGCGACCTCCAGACCCAGCATCCCCACAACCGGCGCGTGGAGCCGGAGAAGGACGCCATCCCCGGGTGGTTCTTTCACTCCGCCGGCGACTATGACCTCCTGATCTCCGACGCGGTCATGTTCAAGGGCATCGACAACGAGCCGCCCGAGAAGCCCGCCGGCGTCAGGTGCAGGGCCGACGGCGAGCAGGTCATGCTTGCCTGGAATCCCAGCCGGGACAACACCCTGACCGTCTGGTACAGGATCCTGCTGGGGGAGGGCGAGCAGGCCCGGCCGATCGCCGAGACGGCCAGGCTGTCCATGGCCCTGCCGCGCGCCGCCGTCGGGGGCAGGAAGCTGTGCGTCCAGGCCGTGGACTTCTTCGAGAACGTCTCCGAGCCCTCCCGGCCGGTCAACGCCAGATAGGGCGGCCAGACGGCGGCGGGTCGGCACAGGCGAAAAGGGGTCAGCCATGGATGACATTCAGCCCATGACGGTGACTTACCAGAACACCGACGCCGAACTCCTTGACTTGTACATGCACGCCCTCGAGGCCGGCGCGAAAGCCCACGGAGGCGCCGTCAGGGGGGTGCTGCCTCTTCACCTGTTTGCAGTCCTGGCGGCGCTGGCGGTGGGGCATGTGCAGTGGGTCCTGGCCGCGATCTTTTTCGTCATCCTGGAGGCCGCCATGCTGCTGCGCTGGGGGCTGCTGGGCCGCAGGGGCTGGGCCGGGGGCGTGCGGCGCTACGCCGAGCGCGCCCGCAAGGAAGCCTGGTACAACAACTGGCTTTGCCCCACCACCCTTTCCTTGTCCCGGGAGGGGGTGGCGTATCGCAAGTGGTATTCAGCGTGCTCCTACCATTGGCAGATCGTCGAGACCGTCGCCATCTGGCGGCAGTATGTCGTGATCACTCTTGGCTCGGCGGTGCTGGCGATGATTCCTCGTCGGACGTTCGCCAGTGACGCTGAGATGCAGCAGTTCGCGGGGGCGGCCCAGGATATGATGCAGCGTGCCAAGGCCGAGCAGCCCTCGGCCCCGGCCGCCCAACCATCTCCCGCGGCGCCCGAAAAGAACACAGTTGATGACAAAGCTGATTGAATCGTGTGCGTTGGCGGTGCTGGCGTTCCTCGCAGCCGCCGGCCTGCGGGCCGCGGACGGGCCCAACAAGACCAGCCAAGGCGAGCAGGATGCCGACTGGCCCTGCTGGCGCGGCCCGCGCGGCGACGCCAGGCCCACCATCCGGGGCATCACGACGGACTTCTCCAAGGGGCTGGAAAAGCTCTGGGAGGTCAAGGACCTGTGCCAGGGCGAGAACAGCCAGAGCTGGTCGGCCCCGTCCATCCAGGGCGAGCGGCTGGTGGTTTCCGGCCGGCACGGCGACGACGACGTGATCTTCTGCCTGAACGCCGACACGGGCAAGCCGCTCTGGCGGAAGTCGTATCCCGCCCCGGGCAAGATTGATCGCGGCAGCGGCCCGCGGGCCACGCCCTGCATCGACGGCGACCGGGTGTACACCTTCGGCTGCATGGGTCACCTGGCCTGCTGGGGCCTGGCCGACGGCAAGCGGCTGTGGATGAGGCAGGTCGAGGAGGAGGGCGGCCGGCGGCCGGAGTGGGGCCACGCCAGCTCGCCCCTCATCTATCAGGACAAGGTCATCGTCCAGGGCGGCGGGACGGCCCTGGTCGCCGCCTTCGAGAAGATGACCGGCAAGCTGGCCTGGAAGTCCATGACCGGCCAGGCCGCCTACGCCGCCCCGGTCCTCGCCGCCGTCGCCGGCAAGCCGCAACTCATCGTCTTTCCGGCCGCGGGGCCGGCCGGCCTGGACCCCCGGACCGGGCGAAAGCTGTGGACGTTTCCCCACACCACGCCCTACGACATGAACTGCGCCACGCCCATCCTCGTGGGCGAGACGCTTTTCATCGCCTCCGCTGTCGAGAAGAACCGCGGCGGCTGCCGGCTGCTGAAGCTGTCCGCGGCCGAGCCCGAGCAGCTCTGGCACAGCCAGAAGCTGGGCGACTACCACAGCGACCCGGTCATCCTGGACGGCTACATCTACTGCTTTTCCGGCTGGCCGCAGGGCAACAGCGGCGCCCTGAAGTGCCTGCGGCTGGCGGACGGGGAGGTGATGTGGTCGGTCAGGGGGATGGGCTGCGGCAGCCTGCTGTACGTGGACGGGCGGCTGATGATGATGAACAACCGCGGCCGGCTGGCGCTGCTCAGGCCCAACCCGAAGGGCCTGGAGAAGCTCACGGAGTTCCAGGCCATTGCCGGCCACCCCGTCTGGACCACGCCCGTCATCGCCCGCGGCAAGCTCTACGTCCGCTTCACCAACCACCTGATCTGCTACCGGTTGAAAGACCGGTAGGGCGTGCAGCCCCGGCCGGCAGCGGCTGCGAAGTTCACGTGTAGTGAAGATAGGCGGTGGCGGTGCAGTCGGCGTCGGCGGTCACGCGCAGCCAGTGGGCGCTGAAGCCGGCGGGGAACTCGTGGTGGACGTAGCCGCCGGCCGGAAGCCTGAAGGTCTCGTAGCCCTTCCACGTGCCGTCGCCGAGGAAGTCCACCTCCACGGCCAGGGCCACCGCCCGCTGGGCCTCGTGGGCCAGGTGCAGCACCTTCCTGTTGAAGCCGGTCATCAGGTAGGGGTCGGACGGCTGGCCGGCCTGGACCGGCTGCTTCCACCACGGCCCGCCCCAGCCGGCCGGCTTGCCGAACTGCCACAGGTCGTCGGTCTTGCCGAACCACAGCCCGGACTGCGGCTCGGCGGCCAGCGGGTTGTGCCGGCCGGCGGGGCTGGCGTTGTCGGCCCCCATCACCAGCATCCCGCGCCAGGAGCAGAAATCGCCCAGCACCCACAGGTGCCTTCGGCGCCGGTGTAGACCTTCAGGATGGCCGAGGCCCGGTCCCAGCCGGTGGCGAAGATGGTCCGGCTGGGGAAGTCCCCCCGGCCGGTGACCTCGACGAAGGGCTTTTCCTCCAGGATGGTCCAGTGGCGCCCGTCCCACTCGGCCAGTCGGCCGCCGGCGGTCCGGCCGAGAAAGTCGTCCTCCTGGTAGTCGTTGCCGGCCACGAGCACCTTGCCCAGGCCGCAGTAGCCGGCCTTCAGGTGGATGTATTGCGGGCGGGGCGAGCGCAGCTCTTTGGTCAGGTCGGCGAGCTGCCGCACCGCCAGCGTGTGCACGTCCATCTCGAAGAACTCGCCCTCCATGCCCAGCATGTACACCATCCGGTCGGGCTCGTGCAGGTGGTGCATGGTCGAGCACAGGCGGACGTCCACCAGCGGCTCGACGGTGCGGACATTGCGCTCGGCGTCGATGACGTGCGGGCCGATGATGAGCTGGCTGGAGCCGTAGTGGACGAAGCGGTTGGTGTAGGTGCCGACGCGGCTCTCCGGGCGCTTCGTCAGCCTGAAGCCGTCGTCGATCTCGTACAGCCCCGTGCCCACGCCGCTGTCCTTCTTGTGCGAGACGTAGCTGACGGCCCACAGCCGGTCGGCCCAGCCCATCAGCGCCCCGACCCCGCACTCGCTCCGCGGCGGGCCGATCCCGGCCTTCAGGCACAGCCCGGGAATCACCCCGCTGACGCAGAACGGATTCACTGGCGGCGCCTGGGCTGCTTTACGAACGGGCATTTCCCGCCTCCTCGGTCGCGCTGCGGCCGACGTCCCTGTGACAGATACCGCTACGCCTTGGGGTCAAAGCTGGGGATCTTCAATTGTGCCCCGCCCTTCAGCGCCGACTCATGGGCGACCAGGCCGGGGACGGTCAGGGCGAGGGCCTCGTAAACGTTGACGGCGGGCCGGCGGCCGCTCACCAGGGCGTCGATGAACTCGTGCGTCAGGAAGGTGTGCGAGCCGTCGTGGCCGCTCGGGTGGCGCAGCGGCTCGGGCAGCATGTCGGTCTTCCACCACTTCGGCTGATCGTACTGCTCGAACTTGGGCAGCGTTCGCGCGAACCCCGCGTCGTCGGTCTCGGTCTGCTCTGAGGGCCGGCGAATGACGTAACTCGTGCCGTTGGGCATCGGATCGTAGTAGGTCATCTTCTCGCCGAACCACTGCCCGCGCTCGCAGCCGCCGACGGGGGCGTTCCAGTAGATGCCCACCCGGAAGGCGCTGCCGCCGGAGGTGGTGAAGAAGGCCGTCTCGTTCCAGAAGGGGTTCTGGTAGGCGTTGTCTTTCAGGATCGGGGAATCATCCCCCCAGCCGGTGCACGACACCTGCGTCAGCCGCTCGCCCGTCACCCCCACCAGGTATCCCGTGCAGTGAGTCGGGTAATGCATCGGCGGGAAGCCGTAGCGCCAGGTCCTGTTTCCCTTCTTATCGAAGAACAGCGGCTCCAGGCCGGGGTGGTGGTACTCGGCCTCGGTGTAGAAGATCCGGCCGAAATTCCCCTCGGCGAACCACTTCCGGGCGGAGATGACCGACTGGTGATACCAGCTCGTCTCGGCCATCATGTAGCTCAGGCCGGTGGCCTTGACGGTGTCCAGCAGCAGTTGGCATTGCTCGAGGCTGGTGGCGGCGGGCACGGCGGAGATGACGTGCTTGCCCGCCTTCAGGCAGGCGACGGCGTGGCGGACGTGGTCGGGGGCGGGGGTGAAGACGGCCACGGCGTCAACGTCCCTGTCCTGGATCAGCTCTTCCAGCGACTCGTAGGCCTTCTCGCACTTGTAGGTCTGCATCAAGCCCTTGCGTCGCTGGGGGTCGAGGTCGCCGACGGCCTGCACAACGCAATCGGGGTGCTCGTGCCATTGAAACCCGGTCCCGAACCCGCCGCCCACCACGCCGATCCTTATCTTCTTCGCGGATTTCTTCATGCCCGGACCTCCTGTGGGTTCCGCATA
>LJUF01000135.1 GCA_001303665.1 Phycisphaerae bacterium SM23_33
AAGACGCCCGCGAGCTCAAGGGTCGCCTATCCAATGGGAAAAGCGTCGACCTGACCAGCACCGAAGTTCAGACACGCTTTGTGCAGACCGAGGGCTTTATCAAGAAGTTGTTTGCACTGCTCGACGAGAAGCGCCTGAGATCCCGATAGGGAACCAACAAGATGACTCCCGGCAAAGCTCCCGGAGGAACAAAGGGCTCAGGAGTGTTCTGTAGAAACCCTGTGTTTAGGCGGGCGGCCGGCGCGAAATCCTCTCTTTTTTTTGAGAATTATGCTTGACAGGGGCTGATTGTATGCGTAGAATGGACGTAGCAGAATCGTAATAGAGGGCTGTTTGGGCGCTTAATTCAACATGGCGGCCGAGGGCAACGGCCGGCCGCCTTCACACTGCTGATCAACAGGGGAAGACTCATGCCTTCAAATGACCGCGGCGGTCCGGGGAAGCATGCGCGCGGAGGCAAGCCCCGGAAATACGACGACGAGGAGCTGCTCCGCCTCCTGGCGGAGCCCCACCTGACCTACAGCGCCATCGGCAAGCGGCTGGGTCTGACCCGCCAGGGGATCGGCCGGATCGCCCGCGGCGACACCCGCCCGGAACTCCAGGGGCGGATCCGTCCGCTCCTGGAGCGCCGCCCCGACCCCCGCCGCAGGAGGCCCTACGACGACCAGCGGCTGATTGACCTGCTGGCCGAGCCCGGCAACACCTACGGCCTCATCGCCCGGGAGCTGGGGCTGTCGCGGGACACGGTGGGTCGGATCGCCGACGGCCGGTTGCGGCCCGAGCTGCAGGCCAGGATCCGGGCGCTCAACCGCGGGCGGCCGGCGCCCACACCGCGGGGGCAGTACGATGACGAGCGGCTGATCCGGCTGCTGGGGGATCGCAGCAAGAGCTACACCGAGATCGGGCGGGAGGTGGGGCTGTCGGTGTCGGCGGTGAGCGGCATCGCCAGTGGGGAGCTGCGGCGGGACCTGCAGGAGCGGATCCGGCGGGTGACGCGGGGGGTTCCGCGGGGCAAGAGGTGCAAGCGTTACGACGACGAGCGGCTGGTGATGCTGATTGCCCGGGGGGACATGACCTACGCCCAGATCGGGGCGGAGGTGGGTCTGACCGGGCGGATGGTGGGGCTGATCGCCCGCGGTCAAAGCCGGGCGCAGCTTCAGCCGCTGATCCGGGCGGCCAGCCAGGCCTACATGGAGCAGACGCGTCGGCTGGCGGCGCGGATGGCCCCGCCGGTGATCACGCGGATCTTCAACCTGACCAGCCCGGAGGGCCGGGCCCCGGCCAAGGTGCAACTCGAGGCCGGCGAGACCATCCTCCGCTACGCCCTGGGCGGGCCGGGCAAGGCCGATGGCATCGCCGGCCAGGAGCCCGCCGCGGAGGTCCCCGGTGTGGCCGACGAGGACGTGCCCGAGTTCTACCGGTATCTCTCGCAGAGGGCCAGATGGCGGCAACTGGAAGCAGGGACGAGGGACGAGGGACGAGGCACGAGGGAAGACGCAACAGTTGGCGGGGGCGAGGCGCCGGGGAAAGAAGGCGGGGGCGAGGCATGAGGCACCCGCCTTCGTCCCGATGTACATCGGGACTTCCGTCTCCGCTGAAGCTACGCCGGACAAGTCGGCGGGCAAGCGAGGCACGTGGCAGGAGTCAACAGCAACGCAGGATCCGCCGTTTAACCGCGACTCGAAGGGGAGCGCGTCCGCCCCCCGTCCAAAACCCGGGCACGTCAGCCGGGTTTTGGGGCGTGGCTCTTTGCATCTCCCCCGTCGCCGGCCTTGACGCCAAGAGGCCGCAACCGTAATATCCCCGGCCGAGCCGGGGCGCGACGTGAAGCGGCCGATGATCCTGGAGCGGGCGATGGCCGTCATTGCCATCCGCCGCTGACGCGCCCCGCGTTCTGCCGCAGGGCCGAACCCCGGAAGGCCACACGGCCTTCTGGGGTTTTTGCTGTTGCGAGCCGGGCATGACCGCACGGGACGACGACAGACGCTTCTGGGGGGTGGGGGAGGTGCTGCGGCTGGCCTTGCCCGCCGCCGCGGGCATGATCAACAGCACCATCATGCAGTTCGTGGACGGCTGGATGGTGGCCAACCTGATCGGCCACCACGCCCTCAGCGCCCAGTTCGTCTCGGCCATCCTGTCCTTCGTGCCGGCCAGCCTGGTCACCGGCATCGTCACCGTGGTCAACACCTTCGTCTCGCAGAACCTGGGCGCCCGCCGGCTGAAGCGCTGCGGCCAGTACGGCTGGCACGGGTTCTACCTGGCCATCCTCTTCGGGGCGCTCATCCTGCCCCTGGCCGGACCGGCCGAGCAGCTCTTCCAGGCCCTCAGCCGCCTCATCGTCTGGGGCGGCGGCCAGCCCACCGCACCCGACGAGCTGGCCCGGCAGGCGGTCTACTTCCGCTACATGATTATCGGCATCCCCCTCATGCTCATGACGCGGGCCCTGGGACAGTTCTTCTTCGGCATCCACCGGCCCTGGATCGTCTTTGTGGTCACCACGCTGTCGGTGGGGGTGAACGTGGCCGCCAATTACGTCCTCATCACGGGGTGGTGGGTCTTCCCGGCCTGGGGGCTGAAGGGCGCCGCCGTGGGCACCGTCATCGGCTTCGGCTTCGCCTTCCTGCTGATGTTCGCCCGTTTCCTGTGGCCCGACATCGGCCGCCGCTTCCACACCCGCCGGGCCTGGCGGCTGCGGCCGCGGCTGTGCCGCGACATCCTCCGCGTGGGCTGGCCGGCGGGCGTCCACTTCTGCCTCGACATCCTCGCCTGGAGCGTCCTGAACAGCGTGCTGGTGGCCTACTTCGGCCAGGTCCACAAGGCCGCCTGCGCCGCCGCCACCCGATACCTGCACATCTCCTTCATGCCCGCCATCGGCGTCGGCATCGCCGCCACCGCCCTGGTCGGGCGCTACATCGGCGCCGCCCGCCCGGAGATCGCCCGCCGAAGGGCACACGCCGCCGTCCTGCTGGCCGTGGCCTACATGGGACTGTGCGGTCTGGCCTTCGTCCTGTTCGCCCGCCCCATGATCGAGCAGTTCGTCACCGTCCACGGCGGCGACGACCTCTCCGCCGCCCAGCGCGCCGCCCTGCACGCCGAGATCGTCCGCATCGGCGCCATCGTGCTGCTCTGCGCCGCCGTCTACCAGGCCTTCGACGCCGTCGGCATCGTCTTCTTCGGCGCCCTGCGCGGCGCCGGCGACACGCTCTGGCCCATGGTGGTGACGTTCGTGCTGGGCTGGACCATCATCGTCGGCGGCGGGCTGGCCTTCATCCGCTGGGCCCCACAACTGGGCAGCATCGGCCCCTGGCTGGCGGCCACCGCCTACGTCATGGTCATGGGGCCGATCATGGCCTGGCGCTTTGAGTCCGGCGCCTGGCGGAAGATTGACCTGCTCGGCCGGCCGCCGGCCCACCCCGCCGCCGCCCGCGTCGCGAGCGAAGCCGGGGGAGCCGCCCCGGGAGACCAGGCCAGCACGGATTGACGGCCGGCGCTGACCTCGCCCGCGCCGCGGCAACCAGACCCCGCCGACGCCGACCAAGAGGCTCCTGGACCCCCCTTTCTCGGGGCGTCAGCGATCAGCAACTCCGGTCTACCCCTGACCCGCGACGGCCGCCAAGCCGCCGGCAAATTCGCTTGCACGCGCACGCCGAGAGCGGAACATTGCTTCCATGGACATCGGCCAAGCGTGGAACGAATCGCAGCTCACGCGCGATCCCCTTACCGGCAGGCCGGTCCGGCGCCTGACCAGCCGAGGGCGGATCAACCAGACGCCCACGTATCACACCAACTCAGGCTTCTCGGCCGACGGCCGGTATCTCGTGTTCGCCTCGGTCCGCCAGGGCGCCACCTGGATCATCCGGGCCGAGGTCGCCACCGGCGAGCTGAAGGCGCTCTGGCGGGCACCCGGCATCGGCGACCGCAGCTATATCCACCGAGGCATGGCCCTGGACTTCCCCGACGTCGACGGCCGCGGCATCTGCGGCAACCGCGTGTGCGTCGCGCCGCGCTCGGCCTTGGCTGTATTCACCTGCGAAAGGGCTATTCACGCCGTGGACCTCCACACCTGCCAGCCGCGCATCCTCCTGGAAGATAGCGGCGAGCAGTGGATCTTCGGCGCCCCGTGCATCTCCCCCGACGAGCGGCACGTCGTCATCGCCTTGAGCTCGGCCCACCCCGACCTGCGGGCCGGCAGCAGGCCCAGGCGACGCTACCTCGATGTGCCCGATCACAAGCTCCGCTTGGTCCGCGTGCCCATCGACGGCAGCGGCACGGTCGAGACGCTGTACGAGCACCAGCCGGCCCAGTCGGCCCATTGCGCCTTCTGCCCGGCCGACGGCAACCTGCTCTACTTCGACCTGGACCTGCCCCCGCGGTACTGGGGCGGCAGCGACGGCAAGACCCCGCGGATCTGGCTGCTGGACGTTTCCACCGGCCGGGTGCGGCCGCTGAAGAACGACTACCCCGGCCCGTTTCAGGTCCACCAGGCCTGGCTGTGGGACGGCTCCGGCATGTGTTACCATGGAGGGCTGCCCGGGGGCGGGAACTACTTCGGTATCGCCGACCCCGCCGGGCGGACACGGTGGGAGCGGTGCTATCCCCAAGCCAGCTTCTACGGCCACAACACCCCCGACGCCCGCCGGCCCGCGATCATCATCGACGGCGAGTTCTCCCAGCACCTGCTCCAGTGGCTGTACTACGACGACCAGGACACCGTGCCGCACCCGAAGCTCGAGCCCATCTGCGCCCACAGCACCCAATGGGGCTCGATCCCGGGTCAGTACTCGCACCCCCACCCGCTGACGGACGCGGCCGGGCAATGGATCTCCTTCACCGCCGCCAAGGCCGGCCGCTCCGACGTCTACGTCGTCGACGTCGCTCCCTGACGCGATCAGACCTCCAGACGTAGGCCGAGTTCGCCCCTTCGCTTGGTGGCAGCCCATCACCGTGAACGGCCGTCGGCCTGAAGAGAGGGGTCATGAAGAGACGGGTGAGGACCCTTTTCCTGGCGGCGGCTCCGAGAAACAAAGCCGGACAAAGGGTCCAGGAGCTTGCCGCGGCCTTGACGGGCCGATGCGAATGCCTACCATGGCGCCACGCCGCCCGGCCGCGACGGTCGCCGGCCGCAACCGCAACCTCCACGGGATGGCCCATGATCTTCTACGTGGTCACCGATACCGCCCGCAAGTATCGCAAAGGCACCGGCTGGCTTCGGATCAAGCACGTCCTGGAGGAGCACAGCCGCGACCTGTGCCTGGTCCTCCACTACAAGTCGGTTCATCCCCGCCTGCTGGAGGAGCTGCGCCCGTGGGCCATCTGCCACAGCGGCGGCAGCACCCTCTACCAGGACTACGACGTGCTCCAGACGGCCGACTACCGCCGCCTGGTCAGCGACTACGACGTGGCCCAGATCGGCTTCTGCGGCGGGCACCAGCTCCTGGCCAGCATCCTGGGCGGGCGGATCGGCCCCATGCGCCGCCTCCGCAAGGGCGAGCCCGACCCGGCCGGCTATCAGCCCGGCCAGTTCAAGGAATGGGGGCAGTACCGCGTCCGCATCCTCCGCCCGGACCCCCTGTTCCGCGGCCTGGGAAAGACCCTCCGCGTGCAGGAGTACCACGCCTGGGAGGTCAAGAGCCTGGGGCCGAACCTGCGGCTGCTGGCCGGCTCGCCCACCTGCCGGGTGCAGGCCTTCGTGCACCGCCGCCGGCCGGTGTACGGCGTGCAGTTCCACCCCGAGCAGTCCACCCGGCGGTGCCCCGACGGCTTCGGGGTGCTGCGGAACTTCTTCCGCCTGGCCCGCGCCTACCGCCCCAAGGCCTGACCCCGCCCCGGCATTCCGCCGAGCCCCGGAGCCAGGAGCCGGGAGCCGGGAAGCCGCAGGACTGCTCGATTCGCGGGTGGCCGGCAGTTGCTCGCGCTTCTCAGGAGGGTTCCGGAACGAAAGATGCGGAAGCGTTCCCGGAATTCCCACCGGATTGTGGGCTGCGTCGCCGCCAGTCAGTGGACAGGAAGGGCGTCAGCCGCGCTGGGTGCGGCGTCCCGGTGCCGGCCTGCGGGCCTCTCAAGAGGCGGCTCGACACTCGCCACGGAGTTGGACGTTCCGTACGGATTGCCGGCGCAGGAGCCGTTGTCGGGGTCCGTGATCCATTGGCCGTCAACGACGAACTTGTATTCGTACACTCCGGGCGGCAGGGGCAGCGTGAGAACGAACGCCCCGCTGCTCTGCCGGCGCATGCGTCTTGGCTGCCAGTTCGTGAAGTCCCCCGCCAGCCAAACCTCCTTGGCGGTTTCCCTCGGTTCAATGGAAAACCTTGTGGTTCCTCTCTTGCTTCCTGTTGAGACCATGGCTGCCCCTTTCTCCCCGAAGCCGCTCGGGCCCGCGGCCCTCCGCCACCGAACGCCTGCGTGGCCGGCCTCGGCAAACGAGAGCCCCAGTCATTCAAGCGTTACGCTGAGCAATTCATGCACCTCCCAAGGTGGTATCGGATTTTTCCCAGGCCGGCTTTTGCACCTCCCATGGGCAACAGCGCCCCTATTCCGCGCAGGCGTTGGCGTCTGAGGCAGGCGAGCTTGCCCCATTTGAATCCAATTCCGGCCAGGCCTGCCTGCCCCCCTGGCCGACGGGCAGCCCCCCAGGCCCGCCCGGAGCCGGCAGCCAGCAACTCCGGGCGCCCCCCGCCGGCGCCAACAGAGAACCTCGGCGGCAGAACTCAGCGCCGCCGGCGGCGCAGCACCAGCACCTGCCTACCTCCTCCTTCGGAGAAGGGGCAGGCAGGCGCCCAAGGCCAGCAGGGCCAGCGTAGCGGGTTCGGGAACTGGGATCACGCCGCTGACGTCCGTCCAGAACGGTACCGGGTTGCCCGTACCCAGGCGGCCGGCGAAAGCGAGCGAACCATCGCAGACAATGTAGGCGTGGCCAACAGTGACGTGCATCACGCCGGCCTCCGTACCTGACTCGCGCTCATAGTAGTTCGGCCCTTGGGTGCATGACATGAGGGCGTGTCCGAACTCGTCCATGATCCAGGTGTCCAGGTCCTTGTGGTAATTGGAGCCGGGCAGCAGGCCGTGGTACATGTCGGCGTCAGCTTCCTCATCGACGCGGGTATTTCCGTAGGCGAGGACCTGGTTGATCATGGTGCCGGGTATGGCTCCCGGCGGGCTGCCCGCCGCGTCGAGTTCCGCCTGGCTGGCACCCCACCATTCCATCTCGACGAACCAGGCGGAGGGCGTGGCCCCTATGTTTTCACACCAGAAGGTGTAACCATAAAGGCCGCCGCCGGCAGGGGTAACGCTGTGCTCATAAGTGGGCTCGCCCCATGCCGCGGGACACAGGAACCCCACAATCGCCACAGCCGCAGCCATCCAAAGAACCGACCTTCCAAGTTTCTGCCTCTTCATTTTCCCGCTCCTCTGCTTTGGGCCCTCCGGACCCTGTTGCAGTTCTGACCGGAACGGCCCCGGTCGAGTGCGCGCGCACCAAAAGCGCTGAGCGATTGAGCTTAATGAACCTCCGCAAAGGCATGGCCCCTCACTGAGGCCCCTCACAGGCACTTATCATATCAGGGCTTGCCAATCCGTCAAGACAATTCCCGGCCGAGCGCTGGAGCCGGCAGCCGATAGCCGGGAGGCCGGGAGCAGGACTGCTCGATCCGTACCGGCCGGCAGTTACCGGGGCTTGCGCCGGGGGCTCAGGAACGAGACATCGGAGAGCCTCCCCGGAATTCCGGCGCCTCGGGGGCGGCGGTCAGTACTCACCCCGGCTTCTCCACTTGCGCAGCAGGACTACCAGCAGACAGCCCGATCCAACGCCCACGCCCAACCACAGCACGCAAGCGCCGCCCAGAGCGCCCCACTCCGCATCGTCCGTACGGTAGTCCGTCCATTGATCCCCCTGGTCGCCTTCGCTGACGACCCAAAACACCACCGCCGCGCCCAACGCGCCGAAGGCCAAGGTCGCCGCCAGCAGAGCAACTATCAAATCCTTTCCAGCTCTCCGGCCCGACCGACGAAGGCGGGAACGGCGTCTGCCGGAGGGCTTCTGCCAGGCCCCGGCCCCGGCCCCGGCCGACAGCCACCGGAGGTCGCGGCGGGCCAGATCCTCGGGGGACCGGCCCCTCTGTCGCAGCCGGGCGGCCCTGGCCGCCAGGAGCGCCGAGCGGATGATCACCTTGTACGCCTCCGTCATCTCGCGGAATATCCGAGCCCCCTCGGCCGGGTCGCCTTTGTAGGTGTCCGGGTGATACCT
>LJUF01000136.1 GCA_001303665.1 Phycisphaerae bacterium SM23_33
AGGTTGAAACCCTCCGAGCCGCTGCGCCCCAGAACGGTCTTGAGGTACTGAAGCAGCGTGGCCCCCGCCACCGCGCCCACGACCGCGGCCGAGCCGATGATCAGCGTGGCCCGAGGCTCGACGTTCCCCAGCCGGGCATGCCGGGCCGCGCCGCCCGCGCCGGTGCCGATGGTGAAGGCCAGGCTGCTGCCGATGGCGATATTCCACTCGATGCCGAACAGCAGGTTCAGCATGGGCACGACGAGGAACCCCCCGCCCACGCCGAACAGGCCGGTCAGCACGCCCACCAGCAGCCCAAAGGCCGCCAGGGCGACCAGCAGCGGCGGGCCCGGCAGATGGGCGAGGCTGGCCAGCCACCCGCTCATCCGGCCGCTCCTCCCTGCCCGGGGCAGCCGGACCTCCGTCGCCGGAGCCATTCGAACAGGAACTCCGCCGCCAGGCCCCAGGCCAGCGGAATCACCACGTAAGAGGCTATCTCCAGAAACTTCGACACCGCCGCCATCCTCATCACGCCCAAACGGGGCAGGGGCACGGTAGCGGAAAAATCCCGTGGCGGCAACCCGCGGCCGATCCCGAGAACGAGGGGCGCTACGGCTTCTGGGCCAGGCCGCGGATGGCGTCGGCGTTGACCTGGTCCCAGTCCCGGCCGTCATCGGTGGTGCCCTTGGGCGTTTCCAGGATCATGGGCACGGCGGCCAGCCGCGGGTCGTTGACGAAGTTGGCAAAGCCGCCCAGGCCGATCCGGCCGAGGCCGATGTGCTCGTGGCGGTCCCGATGGCAGCCCAGCTCCTTGAGCGAATCGTTCAGGTGCACGACGAACAGCCGGTCCAGGCCGATGCTGCGGTCGAAATGTTTCATCGTCCGGCGGTAGGCTGCGGGCGTGCGAATGTCGTAGCCGGCGGCGAAGACGTGGCAGGTGTCCAGGCACACGCCGAACCGCCGCGGGCGCTCCAGTCGGCAGAGCATCTCGGCGAGGTCCTCGAAGGTACCGCCCAGTTGCCGGCCCGCCCCGGCGGTGGTCTCCAGCAGCACCTTGACGCGCCGCCGGCCGCGGGCGGCGACCAGTTGATTCAGGGCGTCGGCCACGCGACTGATGCCCGCCTCGCGCCCGTCCTCGCCCGGCGAGCCGGGGTGAAACACATAGTACTGCACCCCCAGCCGGGCGCAGCGGTCCAGCTCGTCCGCCACCGCCGCCAGGGACGGCTCCCGCACCGCCGGCCGCCCGGCCAGGTTCACCAGGTAGGAGCCGTGGGCGATGACCGGGCGGATCTTCAGGCGGCGGCGGGCTCGGCGAAAGCGCCCGACCGCCTCGGCCGTCAGCGGGGCGGCGCGCCACTGCACCTGGTTGCGAACGAAGATGGCCACCGTGTTGAAGGCGTACTCGGCGGCCCGCTCGACGGCCTTGTGGAGGCCCCCGGCGACACTGAGGTGGGCACCCAGGAGCATGGGGGTATTGTACCGGCCGCCGCGGCGGCGGCCCAACCCGGCGGGCGGAGGACGGCGGAAGGCCTCGCAGGGGGGGCGTCCGCCAAGATAGAATGTTAGATAGGTTGGGCTCATGACCAAGCATTGTGAGACATTCGAGCACACCGCCGACCTGGGGCTGGAGGCGCGGGCGGACTCGCCGGCGGAATTGCTCGAAGCCCTGGGCGAGGGGCTGTATGCACAGATCTGTCAACCCCGAGACATCCGCCTCCGGCAGAAGCGGCGGGTCCAGGTGGCCGCCGAGGGCGCCGCCTCGCCGCGGGGCCACGAGCCCGACGCAGCGGCACTGGAGCTTCTGGTGGCGGACTTCCTGCGCGAGCTGCTGCGGCTGTTCCACCTGGAGAGGTTCCTGGTCGGGCGCGTCCGGGTGGAACGCTGCGACGAGACGGCGGTGGCGGCGGAGGTGGCCGGCGAGAGCTATGATCCGGCCCGGCACGAGCTGGGCCTGGAGATCAAGGCCGTCACCTACCACCAGCTCAAGGTCGCCCGCGACCGTAGCGGCTGGCTGGCCCGCGTGATCCTGGACATATGAGGTGACCCATGGCCGAACGAGCGAAGATCACGATGGAGCGGATCGACCAGTACCGCTGGCGGATCCCCAAGGGCACCCGGCCGGGGATGCGCGTCGACGGGGTCATCTATGCCAGCGACAAGCTGATGGAGCACATCCGCGGCGAGCAGGCGGCCGAGCAGGTCGCCAACGTCGCCACGCTGCCAGGCATCGTGCGGGCGTCGCTGGCCATGCCCGACATCCACTGGGGCTATGGCTTCTGCATCGGCGGCGTGGCGGCCATGGACATCGACCAGGGCGGCGTGGTCTCCCCCGGCGGGGTGGGCTACGACATCAACTGCGGCGTGCGGCTGCTGCGGAGCGACCTGACGGAGGCCCAGGTTCGCCCCCGGATGAAGGAGCTGGTCGACCAGCTGTTCCGCGACGTGCCCTGCGGGGTGGGCGTGGGCGGGTCGCTGCGGCTGTCCGACAAGCAGCTGCGGCAGGTGTGCCTGAAGGGCGCTGCCTACGTGGCCGAGCTGGGCCTGGCCGACGAGGAGGACCTGGCCTGCACCGAGGCCGGCGGATGCCTGGAAGGGGCCGACCCCGACGCCGTGCAGCCGGCGGCCTACAAGCGCGGCAACGACCAATGCGGCACGCTGGGCTCGGGCAACCACTTCGCCGAGATTCAACTGGTGGAGGAGATCTACGACGAAAAGGCGGCCGCGGCCATGGGGCTGGCCGAAGGCGGCGTGGCCGTCATGATCCATTCTGGGTCGCGGGGCTTCGGCTACCAGATTTGCGACGACGCCATCAAGGCCTTGCGGAACGCCCCGCGGAAGTTCGGCATCGAGCTGCCCGACCGGCAGCTGGTGTGCGCCCCGGTGGAAAGCCCCGAGGGCCGGCGCTACCTGGGGGCGATGCGGGCGGCGGCCAACTACGCCTGGGCCAACCGCCAGGCGCTGGCCCACCTGGTCCGCAAGGCCCTGGCCCACCAGATGAAGGCGTCGGTGACCTCGCTGGGGCTGCGGCAGGTGTACGACGTGGCCCACAACATCGCCAAGATCGAGACGCACGAGCTGGACGGCCAGCTGCGGCGGCTGTGCGTGCACCGCAAGGGCGCCACCCGGGCGTTCGGCCCGGGCCACCCCGAGCTGCCCGCACGCTACCGCGACATCGGACAGCCGGTGCTCATCCCCGGCGACATGGGTACCGCCAGCTACGTCCTGGCCGGCACGGCCGAGGCCATGGCCCGGACCTTCGGCTCGACCTGCCACGGCGCCGGGCGGGTGCTGAGCCGGGCGGCCGCCATCCGCGCCGCAAGGGGCAGGCAATTGGAGAAGGAGCTGGCCGAGGCCGGCGTCATCGTCCGGGCCCGCGGCCGGACCGGCCTGGCCGAAGAACAGCCCGACGCCTACAAGGACGTTCACGAAGTGGTCGAGACCGTCCACGCCGCCGGCCTGAGCCGGAAAGTCGCACGCCTCAAGCCCATGGGCGTCATCAAGGGCTGAAACAGGTGCTTCCCGGCGCCGCCGGGGCGGTTTATCCTTTCGGGACCCGTTCGCCGGCAGCGGCTCCGCAACCGCCCCACGCGGTCGCTCCCGCGCCGGAAACCGCCGGCTGAACCAGGCCTTCGGGCCGCTGACGTGGAGATGTCATGGCGCTAGGTTTCTTTCGCCGACGCCAGAAGTTGGTCTTGATGGTCATGGTGGTGCTGATGGTGGCCTTCCTCGTCCCCAGCGGCATACGGGGATGCTTCGAGCGCCATCCCCAGAAGGAGGTGATCGGCTGGGCCGGGGAGAAGAAGATTACGCTGGCGATGCAGTGGACGGCCGACGCCGATATCAAGATTCTGAGCCGCTGGCTGGGCCTGGGCCGCCGCGGGCTGCCGGGCGAAGGGGCCTTCGTATTGTTCCAGATGATCAACGAGGGTCAGCAGCCCGAACTGGCCTGGGCACTGCTGCTGCACGAGGCCCGCCAAATGGGCATCCGGACGACCGAGGGGGAGGTGGACAGCTTCCTGGCGGCGGCGGGACTGAGCGGAGAGGCATACCAGCAACTGCTGAGCGACCTCTCCCGCGAAAGGCTCGGCGAGAAAGACCTTCGCCGGGCGGTGGCCAGCCACCTCACCATCATGGGGGCCCTGGCCGCCGGCATAGTGACGGTGCCGCCGTCCCTGCCGGAGGTCCGCACCACCTACCGCGACCTCCGCGAACGCATCCAACTGGGCATGGTCGTTCTCAAGGCCGAGGACTTCGCCCAGGCCGCGGCCGAGCCCACCGAGGCGGAGATCAGCGAGTTCTTTGCCCAGCGCAACAACGTGCTGCCGGACGCTCCCACCAACCGATGGGAGGACGGCTTCGGCTACCGGCAGCCGGACCGGGCGGACGTGGCCTGGCTGTTCATCGACCAGGAGCGACTGGCCGAGGCCGTCACGGTGCCCGAGCCGCTGATGCGTGAGTACTGGCTGCGGCACAAGGACGAACTGACCAGGGAGGTTCCCTTACCGACCACGGCGACCGCCCCCGCCGCCACCCAGCCCGCCCAGACTCAGGCCACCCAGCTCGCCGAGCCCAAGACCCAGACCGTCCCCATCGAAAAGTACAGCGAGGCCAAGCCGCTGATCCGGGAAAAGCTCAGGCCCCTGGTCGCGGAGCAAAAGCTCGCCGAGCTTATCGTCCAGGCCCAGCAGCTTATCGCCCGGCATGCCGACGACAGGGATCCCTATCAGCGAGCCTTCATTGCCCTCACCGGCGACGCGGAGACGCTGCTGGAGCGAAAGGTCGCCTACCTGCCGCCCGCCGCGGCGCCGCTGGAGACCGTCCTCGAACAGCTTGAGAACATCACCGGCGTCAAGATCGCCTTCCCTTACGGCGAGCACGAAAAGCTGAACATCGATCCTAAGGTCGTGGTCTCGCTGGACAGACTGAAAGGCAGCCTGACGCTCAAGCAGGTCCTGGCGGAGGTTCGCTTGGCCCTGAAGCTGCCGGACCCGTTCACCTGGAAGACCCTCAAGGGCCTGGAAGACGCCATCTTCCCGACCGAGCCGGTGAATCTGCTGCCCGTCAGGGTCGGGCGGACCGGCCCGGTTGAGTTGGCGCAGCTAGGCAGGCAGGAGCCGCTGGGCTGGGCCAGCACGGCCCCCGGCGGCGGCGAGTCGCTGAAGGACGTCGTCGCCAGCGCCGAGGTCTTCCATGGACCCGAAGGCCGCCACACCCCGCTGATTGAGGTCGGCCGCGACTTCCGACAAGCCATGTACGTCACCTGGCCCGCTACGGGCGGCCTGCTCTGGCGGCTGATGGACGCAGAGGCCGAACACGAGCCCACCGAAATCACCCCCGCCATCCGAGCCCAGGTTATCCAGGACCTCAAGACCAACCGCGGCCTGGCAAAGGCCCACGACGCGGCCAGGAAGATGCTCGCCCAGCTCAACGCCGACAAGGACCTGGAAAAACTGGCCAAGGACGCCAAGCTCCAGTTCATCAAGACGGACCCCTTCGCGCGGAAACTGGCCGTGCCCAGGCGAGGCATCGGCGGCTTCAACTTTGTGGTGGTGCCCACCAGCGTCCCGGAGGCCGGCAGCAACCCGGAGTTCCTGAAGCAGGCCTTCGCCCTGGCCCCGGCCGACCCGGACGACCGCACCAACCCGGGCCCGGCGGACATCGTGCTGCTGAGAAGGGTCCACAAGCTCCTGCTCATCCAGCGGATCGGTTATGACCCGCCCACCAACGAAGAGTTCGACAAGATAGGCCTGTACCTGACCGTCCCGGTGGTGATGGCCCAGCGCCGAGAAGCCGGTCTGATCACCTGGTTTGCCTTCGACAGCATCAAGGATCGCCTCGGTTTCCGCTTCAAGTTCGCCGGAGGCTGACCCCCGGCCGGGCGGCCCCGATGTTCCGGCGGAAGGCCCACAACACTTGACCGCGGGAAGAACTCGGGGTACATTGCCTGCGCGTCCATGACGTCAGCCGGGTAGGTAGCTCAGTTGGTAGAGCACATGACTGAAAATCATGGTGTCGGCGGTTCGACTCCGCCCCTACCCAGTCAACGCCCAAGGCAAACACTCTAAGTGCCTGCCTTGCCTGCTCCTGGCACGCCATTCGATCAGGGCATTCGGCCCACCGCTCGAAGCCGGAGGGATCGTTCCGGCCATCGGCTTGTGGACCGCGCGGCACGGGGTTATCATGGCGGGCGAAGCGGGTCGAAACGAGCGTGACGGCTGCGCTCGCCCGGCCTCGGCGAGCGGCGAGCGTCGCTTTCCGACCAGACTCCCCGGCAGGCTTTCGGGACGTTGGATTCGCTGACGCGCGCACCGTGAATCGAAGATCGGGTCAACCGTGTCCTGGCGCAACCTCATCTGGATGATGATCATTCTCTGCCTGGCGGGGCTGGCGCTGTACCTGGCCAGCCGCAGGCCCCCGCGCGTGGCCCCGGCGGACCCGGCCGTAAAGGACCTGGCCGGGGCCGTCGAGGCCTACAAGGTCATCCAGCAGAACAGCTACGAGGGGCTGTCCCCCCAGGAGGCCTGCCGCGGGGCCATCGAAGGCATGGCCGGGCAAACCGACGAGTTCTCCGCCTACCTCCCGCCGGAAAAGGCGGACACGGTCCTGCGCCGCTTCGACGGCACGCTGGAGGAGACCGGCCTGCAAATCGCCGACCAGGACGACCGGCTGGTGGTGGTGGGCCCGCTGGCGGGCAGCCCGGCCCACAAGGCCAAGCTCTTCGCCGGCCTGGAAATCCTTTCCATCAATGGCGTGGAGGCCGACTACCTCACGCTCGCCGAGGCCCGGGCGGCGCTGGAGGCCGGCGGGAGCAAATCCCTCCGGCTCGGGCTGGGGGACCGCGACGGGCGGAAATCCACCGTCAACCTTTGCCCCGCCCGCTTCGACGTCGAGACCGTCACCGGCATCGCCCGCGACGGCCAGGGACGATGGGTCCACGAGCTGGACCCCGAGGCGGGCATCTACTACCTCCGCATCGCCGAGTTCGTGCCGCGGACGCCCAGCGAGTTCCACGAGACCTACCGCGAACTCGACGAGCCCCGCGGCGTCGTGCTGGACCTCCGCGACAACCCCGGCGGCGTGCTCCAGGCCGCCGCCGAGATCGTTGACCGCTTCCTCAGCAAGGGCCTCATCGTCCGGACCGTCTCACGCCGAGGGCAACAGGACGTCCGGGAGGCCCATCCGGCCGGGACGTATCCGCCGGTCCCGCTGGTCGTGCTCGTCAACCAGCGCACGGTGTCGGCCGCCGAGATCGTCGCCGGGGCCCTCCAGGTCCACCGGCGGGCGGTGCTGGTCGGCCGGCCGACTTACGGCAAGTGGTGCGTGCAGAGCCCCGTGGACCTGGGCTACGGGCTGGGCAGGCTGTACTTGAGCACGGCGCGGTACTTCCTGCCGGAGCCGCCCGAGCCGCCGGCCACGGCCCAGACCACCGGCCCAGCCACCGCCAACGCCCCGGTGGCCGCAGACGATTCTCCCCGGCCGGAGGCCGGCACCCGCGCGGGCGTCCAGCCCGACGTGCCTGTCCGGCTGAAGGCAGGCGAGGCTCGGCGCCTGGAGGTGCTTCGGCTGCGGGCCATGGTGATTGTTGAAGGAAGAGCCCGTGCCCCAGACCCAGCCGGCGGAAGGGCCGCCCCCGGCCAAGGTCGCCCAGGGTGCAAAGCAAGGACCCGCCGAGCCATGACCGTCCCGGCCGGCCAAACCGTGATCGTCGGCCTGGAGACCACCTGCGACGAGACGGCCTGCGCCGTGGTGGCCGACGGCCGCCGGGTGCTGTCCAACGTGGTCGCCACGCAGTTCCAACTGCACGCCCGCTTCGGCGGGGTGGTGCCGGAGATCGCCTCGCGGGCCCACCTGGAGGCCATCAACACGGTCACGGCCGAGGCCCTGGCCCAGGCCGCCGTGGAACCAGCCGAGGTGGCCGCCGTCGCCGTGGCGCATGAGCCCGGGCTCATCGGCTCGCTGCTGGTGGGGCTGATGGCGGCCAAGACCATGGCCTGGGTCTGGGGCCGCCCGCTGGTCGGCGTTAACCACATCCACGCCCACGCCTACTCCCCCGCCCTGGACGACGAGCCCATCGAATACCCGGCCGTGGCCCTGATCGCCTCCGGCGGCCACACCTCACTGTACCAATGCCGCTCGCCCACGGAACTGACGCTTCTGGGCGCCACGACCGACGACGCCGCCGGGGAGGCCTTCGACAAGGTCGCCGCCATCCTGAACCTGGGCTACCCCGGCGGGCCGGCCGTCGACCGCGCCGCCCGCACCGGCAACCCGAAGGCCGTGAAGTTCCCCCGCGCCTTGCTTCGCGGTCAGTCGCTGGACTTCTCCTTCAGCGGGCTCAAGACGGCCGTGCTGTATCACGTCAGGGGCACACCCGGGGCCCTGCGCGACGGCGTGCCCACCCGCCTGGAGAGAATGACCGATCAGGACGTCGCCGACGTCGCCGCCAGCTTCCAGGCCGCCGTCGTGGACACCCTGCGAATCAAGCTCCGCCGCGCCGCCCAGCAGACCGCCGCCCGGACGCTGATCCTGGGCGGGGGCGTGGCCGCCAACTCCGCCCTCCGCCAGGCCGTCGAAAAACTGGGCAAGAAACTGGGCACCCTTGTCCGCATGCCGGCCATGAAGTACTGCGTGGACAACGCCGCCATGACCGCCGGCCTGGCCTATCACTACCTCCAGGCCGGAAAAACCGACGACCTGGAGCTGGCCGCCACCGCCACCGTGCGGAAATAGGCTGGCCGCCGCCAAGCCGCCGCGGCCCGGCTGAGAATCGCTGTCGACCGCGGCAGAAGAAGGGAAGGCACACCATGAGCAAAAGGCATCTCTATTCGGCAGCGCTGGCCTTTCTGCTGATCCTTGGATCCCTGGGCGCGGAGCCAGGGGCCACAACCCAACCCGCCACGCAGGAGGGCCCCGTCGCCGGCGGGCTGACGGAGAAGGACTTCGAGAAGATGTTCATGGATGCTTTCGTTGAGCTGGGGAAGGCCTCCACGGCGCCGGCCACGCAGGCAGCGCCCTTAAGCGACAAGGAAATCGTCCGGGCCATGCAGAGAAACGCACTGAAGCTCCTGGCGGCCTTGAAATGGGGCACCACCGCGCCCTTCACGCAAATGGCCCCCGGGGAGCTGGACCGCGCCCTGGATGCCCTGATCGACGAAGCCGAAAGGCGAGCGAAAGCCCCGCCTCTCGCGCCGGCCACGCATAAGGCCCTCGCCCGACCCGACCGGCCTTGGGAGGTCGTCGGCACCAAGGAATTCACCATCGCCGTTCCCAAAGGTTGGCGCAAGCTGCCGCAGCCAATCCTCAACAACGTGGTTTACCTGACGGGAGACGGAATCGGCGCCCCTGTGGTGGACGAGACCGGCAACCCCATCCAGATCGGCATGGCCGTCGAGCGATACGGGAAGGTCAAGGACTCCGCAGTGGAAGGCGCCAAGAGGAACCTTGGCACGCTGGAATACGACCCGCGACTGAAGGTGCTGTCCAAGAACCCGCCGCAGCCACTGAAGCTCTCCGACGGCACCGACGCGGCCTTCAACCGGGTGCTGCTGATAGAAGACAGGTCCCGCAAAAGTCTGCAGATGAAGCTTTTCGCCGCGGACAGCAACTCGCGCGGCTGGGTGGTTTCGGCGTGGATCGTCACTGGCAGGGACAGCCAGTTCATCGAAAACAACGCCCCCCTGGAGAACCGGCTGCGAGCGCACGTGACCTCGCTGTGCTTCGACCAGAGCAAGTTCAACACGTCCGCCCTGGCCGCGGCCTACGGGGGCCGTCCGACCCAGCCAGCCACGGTAGCGCCCGCCGCCAGGGACCGCAAGTAGGGGCAAAACATGGCTGCCGGGTCGTGCTGCTGAAGCGAGCACGCCGAAGGGCCTTTCGAGGAATCCGCAATCCCTAGACCTTCGCCACCGGCGTGAGGCGGCCGGTGCGGGCGGACTTTTCCAGCGCCTCCAGGACGGCGATGGGGGCCAGGAAGCGCTTGTGGGCAACGGGCTCCTTGCCGCTGCGGAACATCCGGCAGAAGGTCTGGATGCCGGCCAGGTACGGGTTCGCGTCGCTCTGGAGCTTCACGCCCAACGGGCCCTTCTCGGTCACGACCGATACCTGGAATCCCGTGGACCAGCCGGTCAGGCAGTGCATGGAGGCCGTCATGCCGTTCTTCCAGAACAGGCTGGCCACCGCGTCCTTGCCCTTGGCGGCCTGCTCCACGCACACGGCCGTCACCTCCGTCCCGAACAGCTCCAGCAGCAGGTCCACCTGGTGGATGCCGTAGAAGAAGACCCCGCCGTACTTCGAGGCCAGGTCGCACGGCCCGAAGCTGGCGGCGGCACAGACCGGGCCGGCCTTGGTCACCTGGCTCTGAAAGGCCTTGAAGCTCCGGGAGCTGGGCACGGTGGAAAACGAGGTCACCGGCACCTTCATCCGCCGGGCCCGGGCCAGGAACTTCCTGCCCTCGGCCAGGCGATAGCAGAAGGGCTTGTCGATGAACATGGGCAGGCGGCCGGCCAGGAACGGCTCGGCCGCCGACAGGTGGTACCTGGCGTGGCGGTGGTCTACCACCACCGCGTCCACGTCGCCGATCATGTCGGCCGGCCTTTTGACGATCCTGGGGATCTGCCCGGCCTCGGCCGACTTGCGGGCAAAGGCGGCCGTCTCGCCCCAGATGGCCGCCACGGCGAAGCCGGGGACGCTGCGGCTGACGTTGAGGGTCTTGGCGATGGCGGCGCTGTGGGTGTTCTCCGCTCCGACGATTCCGATCCTGATCATGACCTTCTCCTGAGTCTGAAAAGCCATCTACCCACGCAGCGCAGCGCGTGGGCCCGAGGCGACACCGAGGGCGTCAAGCCGAATCCGCAATCCCAAATCCGCAATCCGCAATTCCCTCATTCCCTTGCCGCCAGGGCGCTGCATCCGGGGGCGTCCTCCTGCTTTCGGGCCATCTCCAGCAGGTATTCCGGTATGGGCCGGCTGGCGTCGGCCAGCGCCGCCTCGAACAGCCGGCGGACCTCCTGGCGGTTTTTGTCGGCGACGTTGGCGGCGAAGGGCTCGGCGGCGGTCAGGTCGCGCAGCAGCACGCCGGTGCCGTCCACCTTGCAGTTGAGCCACCAGCGGTCGTCAATGGCGGTAACGTTGGTCCCCCAGCCGACGGTGACGTGGTCGCGGATGGCCGGCCCGCCGGCGACGGCCGCCTCGAAGAAGGCCTTGCCGTCCAGGTCTTCCGGCACAGGCAGGCCGGCGAACTGGAGGATCTGCGCCGTCAGGTCCGTGTGCTGGACGAACAGGTCGCTCCGCCGGCCGGCCCCGACGCCCTCGGGGTGGCGGATGAACACGGGCACGTCGTACACCCCCGGCACCGAGGGGTAGCCGCGCTTGCCGACGTAGCCGGCGTCGCCGATGCTGTGGCCGTGGTCGGTGGTGACGATCAGCACGGTGTCTTCCAGCATGCCCAGCACGCGCATGGTCTCATACAGGTGGCCGAACCAGCGGTCACACATGGTCACCAGCCCGCTGTAGTTGGCTTGAGTGCGGCGGAGCAGGTGCGGGGGCATCTCGTTCTCGGCGTAGCCGCTGATGACCTGCTCGGGGCCGTCGGCGTCGTCGTACATGCGGCGGTAGTGGGCGGGCACGAACCAGGGCTCGTGGGGGTCGAAGCTCTCCACCACCAGGAAGAACCTCTCGGCGTCGCGGTTCTGCTGGAGCCAGTTGGCCGACTCGATCAGCACGCGAGCGTTGAAGTAGTCCTCCTCGCGGAGGCGGTCGTACATGTTCTTCAAAGCGGTGGCCACGAACTTCCGGCGCCGGGGGTTCTCCAGCTCCTGCGGCAGATACCGGCGGATGACCTCGTCGGCCGGTTCGGGGCCGCTGCGGGACGGGTCGGTCTCCTGCCCGCGCAGGAAGGTCCACTGCTCGAAGCCGCGCCAGTAGTTCTTCGACGGCTTGAACATGTGGTACACGTCGGCGATCAGGCCGGTGCGGTAGCCGGCCTGCCGGAGCATCTCGGCCAGCGTGTCCTGGTCTTCGGGGATCGGCCCCCAGCCGGGGGCGCCGAGGAAGTCGCCCTTCAGGTGGAAGTCGCCCTTGTCGAAGGGGAAGACCCGCCTGCCGGTGTACAGGGCCCGGCGGGTCGGCAGGGTGGGCAGGGACTCGGGGTAGGCCCGGTCCATCACCAGCGACTCACCGGCCAGGGCGTCCAGGTGAGGGGTCCTCACCCGCCAGGGCCAGGGCGGCGTGCCCGGCGGACCGTCGTTGTAGCAGCCGATGCAGTCCTTGCGGAGCGAATCGTACACGACCAGCACAATGTTCATCCGAAACTCCTTCCTTTACTTCCGGGCGGCCGGCTCAGCGTCCCGTCTGCCGCCGGGGGTCCAGCAGCCGGTCCAGCTCCTTTTCACTCAATACGCCGCGCTCCAGGGCGACCTGGCGGATGGTCCTGCCGGTCTGGTGCGCCTGCCTGGCGATCTCGGCGGCGGCGTCGTAGCCGATCTTCGGGGCCAGGGCCGTGGCCAGCATCAGCGAGCGCTCGGCCAGCTCCGCGCAGCGGGCTCGGTCGGCGGTCAGGCCGGCGATGCACCTCTCCTCGAAGACCTTCGCCGCATTTGTCAGCAGCGAGATGCTGCACAGCAGGTTGCTGGCAATCAGCGGCCAGGCCAGGTGCATCTCCAGGATGCTGCCGACCCCGCCGGCGGCCGCGGCCGCAACGGCGGCGTCGTTGCCGACGACCTGGCAGCAGACCTGGATGACGGCCTCGGGGATGACCGGGTTGACCTTTCCGGGCATGATGGAGCTTCCCGGCTGGACGAGCGGCAGGGCCAACTCGCCGAGGCCGGCCCGCGGTCCGCTGCCCAGCCAGCGGATGTCATTGGCGATCTTGGACAAGGCCAGCGCCGTGGCCCGCAGGGCGGCGGAGGCCTGCACCGCCGGCAGCGGGGCGGTGTGGGCGGAAAAGTGATTCGCCGCCTCCTGGAAGGGCAGCCGGGTCTGCCCGGCCAGGTACCGGCAGACCGCCGCGGCGAAGCCCGGCGGGGCGTTCAGCCCCGTGCCCACGGCGGTGCCGCCGATGGCCAGCTCGCAGAGCACGGCGATCGCCACCTCCAGGGCGCCCACGGCGTCGTCCACGGCGGCGGCGTAGCCGGAGAACTCCTGGCCCAGGCGGATGGGCACGGCGTCCTGAAGGTGCGTGCGGCCGACCTTGACGACGCCGTCGAACTGCTCGGCCTTGTCGGCCAGGGCCGAGCGCAGCGATTGCAGCGCCGGGATCAGCTCGGCGTGGATGGCCAGGGCGACGGCCACGTGGGTGGCGGTCGGGATCACGTCGTTGGACGACTGGCCCATGTTCACGTGGTCGTTGGGGTGGACCATCGCTCCGCCCCCCGAGGGGCCGGCAGGCTTGCCGCCGGGTTTCCGGCCGGGCTTCTTCGCCGGCCGGCCCAGCATCTGGTTCGCCCGATTGGCGATCACCTCGTTGGCGTTCATGTTGGTGGAGGTGCCCGAGCCGGTCTGGAACACGTCCACGGGGAAATGCCCGTCCAGCCTGCCCCCGATGACCTCGCCGGCGGCGGCGATGATGGCGTCGGCCATTTTCTTATCCAGCCGGCCGGCCTGCTTGTGCGCGGTGGCTACCGCCTGCTTGACCATCCCCAGGGCGGCGATGAAGCGGCGTGGCATCCGCCAGCCGCTGATGGGGAAGTTCTCCACCGCCCGGGCCGTCTGGGCGCCGTACAAGGCGTCGGCCGGCAGGCGGACCTCCCCCAGCGAATCCCTTTCCTTGCGAAAAGCGCTCATTTCCTGGGCCCCTTCTTCTCCGCAGGTTCGATGATGTCCAGCAGGTCCTTGGCCTCCACCACGCCCCGGTCGTCGGGGTATTTCTCGATAAACTCCTTCAGCGTCCTGCCGGCCGCGGCGGCGTCTTTCAGGCCGCGGAACTCCACCATGGCCTTGGTGTAATAGGCCCGGCCGACGTCCGCGGCCTTGGGGAAGCTGCTTATGTACTCGGCGCAGAGGTCGCGGGCCTGGGTGCAGCGCTCGGCCCGGAAGCACATGTCCGCCAGCAGGAGGATGGCCTGCCCGGCCAGTTCGGCGTCGGCGGCCGCCAGCTCGCGGACCTTCTGGAGGCTTTGCTCGGCCCGCTTGGGATCGGCCAGCAGCAGGGCCTCGCCCCTGGTCAGATGCATCAGGGCGGGCGTAACGTCCTTGGGCAGTTTCTTGGCCGGCAGCTTCAGCAGCTTGTCGATCTCCGGCACCGCCTCCTGGCAGGTCGCCAGCTTCAGCCGGGCCTGCACCGCCCGCCATCGCGCGGCCGGGTCAAAGGGTTTCACGTTCGCCGCCTTCCAGTACTCCAGCGAGCTGGCCAGCCGCTCGCGAAAGGCCGCCGCCGGGATCATGCAGCCGGGGCGCCAGTCCAGCAACTCACCGTCCGGAGAGAACACCTGCGTCAGCGGGGCCTCCTTGGCCCCGGTCTGGGCGAAGCGCTTCTCGCCCGGGCCCTTGGCGGCGTTGAGCTTGACAGCGGCGAAGCCGGCCAGGAACTCGCGCGTCTGCCGGTCCGAGAGCGTCATTTCCTCGAAGGTCTGGCTGGCCGGCGCATCGGGGTCGTAGTAGATCACCAGCAGCAGCCGGCCGGCCTTCCTGGCCTCCTCGGCGGCCTGGTCGTACTCGCCGTGCCACCGGACCACCTTCGGCGGGGGCGGCTCGGCCGGCGCGGTGGCCGTGGCCGGCTGAGACTCCACCGCCCCCGGCCTCGTGGCCGGCGCGGTCGAGGTGGCCGGCGCGGTCTGAAGCTGCGACAGGACCGACAGCAGCACTGGCAGTATCCCGGGCATGGGCCGTCACCTTGCTGAGGCACAATAGAGCCGGCATTATAGCAAAGGCTGCCGCCAAAGCCACCCCCGCCCCGGCGGGCTTGACGCCGGCTGGCGGCAGCGTAAACTCAAGCTTCGCATGCGGGCCTTCCTGAGGTATTTCCGGCAACATCCGTGGCAGCGGCGGACACTTACGCTGATGCTGGCGTGCCTGCTCGGCGTGCTGGCGGCCTGGGCGGCCTGGCCAACGCTCAGGGATCGGCAGATCCTGGCCCTGCTGGGGGCGGCCGACCCGATCGACCGGGAGCGTGGGATCCGCTGGGCCGAAGATGTGGCCCGGACGCGCCCGGCCGTGGTGAGGCTGCTGGAGCGTCACCTCGCGGACGAGAACGACTCCAAGTTCGCGGCCATCGCCCAGGTGCTGATTCGCCTCGGCCGCTTCGACGCCCGGCTCCGCACGGACGAGCAGCTCGACCGCTACGCCGTCATCAACCTGGCGGCCGCCGGCGGCAAGGCCGGCCCGGCCGACCTGCGGCTGACCTGGCTGCACGAGCTGGTCCTGGGCGTCCGGGACAACCGCCACGCCCGCCGGGCCCTGGAGCTCGCCACCGCTGACGAGGCGCCGCAGGTCCGCCAGGCGGCGGCCGTGCTGGCGGCGCGGCTGGGGGACGACCAGGCCCTGCTGAAGCTGCTGCAGGACGGCCAGCCGAAGGTCCGGGCGGCCGCGGCGCTGGATGCGACCCTGGCCGGACGCAGCGGATGCGTCCACACCATCGCGGAGATGGCCCTGGCCGCCAACAGCGATGAAGAGCTGGCCGCGGGAGTCCTGGCCCTGCGGGTCGGGCCGCCGGAACACGACCCCGCCGGCGACCTCAAACGGCAGGAGAGCTTTCGCCGGGCCGTTGCA
>LJUF01000137.1 GCA_001303665.1 Phycisphaerae bacterium SM23_33
ATGTGCGGCTCGCTGTACCTGGCCGCCCTGGTGGCCGGGGCCGAGATGGCCCAGGCCGCCGGCGACGCCAAGGCGGCCGAGAGATTCCGCAAGGTCTTCGCCGCCGGCCGGGCCCGCTACGACAGGATGCTCTTCAACGGCGAGTATTACGTCCAGCGCGTCACGCAGGCCCGGCAGGCCTACAAGGGCGTCTTCGGCCAGCCGGTCGGTCGCGGCCGGCCGAAGTACCAGTACGGCTGGGGGTGCCTGTCCGACCAGCTCCTGGGCCAGTGGGCCGCTCACGTGGCCGGACTCGGATACGTCCTGCCCGAAGAGCACGTCAAGGCGGCCGTCGCCGCCGTGTTCCGCCACAACTTCAAGGCCGACCTCTCCCGCCACGAGAGCGTGCAGCGGGTGTACGCCCTGGGCGAGGAGGCGGGGCTGCTGCTGTGCACCTGGCCGCGGGGGAGGCGCGAGGCCTTCCCCTTCATCTACAGCGACGAGGTGTGGACGGGCATCGAGTACCAGGCGGCGGCCCACATGGTGTACGAGGGGCTCGTGGAAGAGGCCCTGGCGCTGGTTAAGGCGGCGCGCGACCGCCACGACGGCGTCCGCCGCAATCCCTGGAACGAGTTCGAGTGCGGCGACCACTACGCCCGGGCGATGTCGAGCTGGTCGCTGCTGCTGGCGCTTTCCGGGCAGCGCTACGACGGCCGCTCGGGCACGCTGACGATGAAGCCGGTGGTGAATCGCGACGACTTCCGGTGCCTTTTCACGGCGGCCGCCGGCTACGGGGTCTACTCGCAGCGGCGGCAGCGGACGGGCGTGTCAGTCGCTGTCGAATGCCTTGAAGGGCGGGTTGCCCTGGGCGTGCTGGAGCTGAGCCGGCCCGGCCGCGGGCGGCGGGGCCCGGTGAAAGCGGCCTGCAAGCTCAACGGGAAGGAGGTTCGCGTCGAGGCGAGCCTGGAGGCGGACACGCTGCGGGTGCGGCTGGGGCGCCGAATGAACCTCACCCAAGGCGATACGTTAACGTGCCGCCTGCGCGTGCGGTGATCGGGCCGACCAAAGCCCACGAAAGCCCACGAAAGCCCACGGATAGCCATCCGTGGGCTTTGGTCTTCGGTGTATTCGCGTGCGCGCCTTTCGCCTTGACAGGATTTGGGCCGGGCGATAGGCTTTGCCGCTCGCCCCACGGGCGGCATGAGACAGGGATTCCCATGGCCGCGCAGCCGGGCGCTGCGGCCGCGGCCGATAAGGTAAGGAGAGAGCAATGGCGGTCAAGGTTGGAATCAATGGTTTCGGCCGGATCGGGCGGCTGGCGTTCCGGGCCATGGCCGAAGAGCCCGATCGCTTCGACGTGGTGGCCGTGAATGACCTCAGCGACGCGGACATGCTGGCCTACCTGCTGCGGTACGACTCCACCCAGGGGGCCTTCCCGGGCAAGGTCGTGGCCAAGCAGAACGCCCTGGTGGTCGACGGCAAGGAGATCAGGGTCCTCAGCGAGAAGGACCCCTCCAGGCTGCCCTGGGGCCAACTGGGCGTGGACGTGGCCCTGGAATCGACCGGCGTGTTCCGCAGCCGGGCCTCCGGCGGCAAGCCCGGCTACGACAGCCACCTCACCGCCGGGGCCAAGGAGGTGGTGATCTCGGCCCCGTGCAAGGACGAGCCCGACGCCACCATCGTGCTGGGGGTCAACGACCACGTGCTCTCGGCCGAAACCCGGTGCGTCTCCAATGCCTCCTGCACCACCAACTCGCTGGCCCCGGTGGCCAAGATCCTTCAGGAGAGCTTCGGCATCGTCAAGGGGGTGATGACGACGTGCCACGCCTACACCAACGACCAGCGGATCCTGGACATGATCCACAAGGACAAGGCTCGGGCGCGGGCGGCGGCCATCAACATCATCCCCACCACGACGGGGGCGGCCAAGGCGGTGGGCGTGGTCATGCCGGAGCTGAAGGGCAAGCTGGACGGCTTCGCCCTGCGGGTGCCGGTGCCCTGCGGCTCCATCACCGACCTGAGCGTGCTGCTGGGCAAGAAGACCAGCATCGAGGAGATTAACGAGGCGGTTCGCAAGGCGGCCGCCGGGCCCATGAAGGGCATCGTCCAGTACGTCACCGACCCCATCGTCTCCAGCGACGTCATCCGCAACCCGCACAGCTCCATCTTCGACTCCAACAACACCCTGGTGGTCGACGGCGACCTGGCCAAGGTCACCATGTGGTACGACAACGAGTGGGGCTACTCCAAGCGCACCGCCGACCTGATCGAGCGGATGGCGGCCATCTAGCCGGCCTTGAAAACCGAAGTACGCTCGCCGAAGCTGGGCCCGCCGGAGCACGCCGGGCCCGTTGGCTGACGCGTTGATCTTTCATTGGGGACAATCGCCGCGAGAAACCAGGCCGCTCGGGACAAGCCGGCAGCAGTTGCCGGCGTGGCTTGGGGCCGCGGCGGCCGGCCGGCTTGTTGGAGACTCTCGTTGTCCAGCAGGTCACTGCTCGCCAGCTGGAGTCGAGGCGGAAGGGCACAGCAACAAGGGCTGCTCTTGAAGGACAGAGACTATGGCGACCAAGATGATCGCGGACATTGACGTGGCGGGCAAGACGGTGCTGATGCGGGTGGACTTCAACGTGCCCATCGCCCAGGGCAAGGTGAGTGATGACATCCGGATCGTGGAGGCCCTGCCGAGCATCCGGCGCGTGCTGGAGGCCGGCGGCAAGCTGGTCCTGATGAGCCACCTCGGCCGGCCGAAGGGAAAGGGCTTTGAGGCGGAGTTCAGCCTCAAGCCGAAAGCCGGTCAGGCTGGGTCCGCCGGGGGTCGTCGGGCCGGAGACGGACAAGCTCGTGGCGGGCCTGGCCCGCGGCGAAGTGGTGCTGCTGGAGAACCTGCGATTCCACCCCGGCGAGACCATGCCCGACCAGGCCAAGAAGAACCCCGACGGCAAGCTCACGGCCGAGCAGCAGAAGACGCACGACGGCTTCGTGGCGGCGCTGGCCGGGCTGGGGCAGGTGTACGTCAACGACGCCTTCGGCACCTGCCACCGGAAGCACGCCAGCATGTTCGGCCTGGCCAAGGCCATTCAGGGCAAGGGCGGGCCGGCGGTGGCGGGCTTCCTGGTGGAAAAGGAGATCAAGTACCTTCACGAGGCCGTGGACAGCCCGACCCGGCCGTTCGTGGCCATCCTCGGCGGGGTGAAGGTCTCGGACAAGATCAAGCTCATCGCCACGCTGCTGGAGAAGGTGGACCGGGTGCTGATCGGCGGGGCCATGGCCTACACGCTGCTGAAGGCCAAGGGCACGCCCGTCGGCAAGAGCCTGGTGGAAGAAGACCAGGTGGAGGCGATGAAGTCGCTGCTGGCCCGGGCCGGCGAGAAGGTCGTGCTGCCGGCCGACCACGTGGTCACCGACGACTTCGACGCCGGAAGGCCCACCACGACCGACTGCGACGACATCCCCTCCGAGCTGATGGGGATGGACATCGGGCCGCGAACGGTCCGGGCCTTCGGCGAGGAGATTGCCAAGGCCAAGACCATCGTCTGGAACGGCCCGATGGGCGTGTTCGAGAAGGAGGGCTACGCGGCCGGCACGAAGGCGGTGGCCCGGGCGGTCGCCAAGGCCACGCAGGCGGGGGCCGTCAGCGTCATCGGCGGGGGCGACTCGGCCGCGGCCGTCGAGCAGATGGGGCTGAAGGACCAGATGACCCACGTCTCCACCGGCGGGGGGGCCTCGCTGACCTACCTGGAAGGCAAGGCCATGCCCGCTATCGACGTCCTGGACCGGAAGTAGAGAATCCGAATCTCCGGATGCGAAATCCGAGGCAATACCCGCTGCTCAAAGCCTAAGATTCAAAATGGAGCCGCCGGAGGCTCCATGGCGGTTTCCGTATTTGCGATTTGAGCTTTGGATTTGCTCGGGATTTGGAGATTCGAGCTTGGGGCTTCGCGCCGCCCAAGCCGGCCAGGTCAAGGGAAAGGGGCGATCATGAGCAGCGATGTAAGGTCCGAGGCCATCGAATTCGTCCGGGACCATCCGACATCACATCTTGCGACGGTGGAGGACAATGCCCCGTACACGCGGATCATGCAGGTCTTCCAGGTAGATGACGATTTCTGCATCTGGTACGTGTCCGGGGCCTCCTCGAACAAGGTGAGGCAGATCCGGAAGTGCCCGAAGGTCTGCGTGTCCATCTGGGAGTCCGGCAGGGACGCACGCGTCCTCGGATCGGCCCAGGTCCTCACCGACGAGCGGACGCGCCGGCAGATGTGGCGTGAGGAGTGGAAGAGGTTCTTCCCGAAGGGCAGGGACGACCCTGAATACTGCCTGCTGAAGGTCACGCCCGAGACCGTCGAATACCGGGACGTGAACAAGCACGGCTTCACCACTCAGAAGGTCGTGTAAGCGTCGGCCTCGGTGGGGGGCGCCGGGGCGGGCCGGCGCTGGTGAATCCCCGCAAGAAGTGCAGCAGAAACGGCCGGCATCTGGTACCATAAGGGGAAGCCCGCCCGGGGTTTCGGCGGCTTTTGGGTGGCCGGCGGGGGCCGGGTCTGGAGCCGGGCGGGCCCGTGCGCTGCAACTATGTTTTGCCGGAAGGGCGCGGCAATGAACAGGCAAGGCAAGACTCCAACGGCCTGGAAGATGGCCCGTTGCGGGGCGGCCTTGGCCGCCCTGGCGTGCTGTTTCCGGCCGGCCGGAGCCGGGGCCGCAGGGAGCAAGGACGCCGCGGCGGACGAGACGAAGATCCAGCGGCTGGTGGGGGACCTGGGGGCGGACAGTTACCGCCTGCGCGAGCAGGCCCAGGCGGAGCTGGTCAAGATCGGCCCGCCGGCGGTCAAGGCCTTGGAAGAGGCCCTGAAATCGGCCGACATGGAGGTTCGTCAGCGGTCGCAGAAGGCCCTGGCGGAGATCCGCAAGAACGCCGCCGAGCAGGCCAGCCGGGACGTCCTGAAGAGCGTGCTCTGGAGCTGCCGGGTTCCAGCCGGCCTGGCCGGGCCGCTGGCGGTGGCCGGCGGCGCGGTCGTGTTCAGCCGCGCCGACGGCAACCTGGAGGCGGTGGATGCCCGGACCGGCAAGCGGCTGTGGGAGTTCGCCTCAAAGGCGGAATTCGGCTTTCTGGCCGCCCAGGGGGCGGTTTATGCCTTCGACAAGGACGACGAGCTCTGCCGCCTGGAGCCCAAGACGGGCAAGTTGGACCCCAAGTTCCGCTGCAAGGTCATTGCCGGGACGCCGGCCTTGGCCGAGGGCGTAATCTATGCCCCCACGGTCTTCGGCACGTTCGTGGCGGCGGACGCCCAGACCGCCCGGACGGTGTGGAAGTGCGAGACCATGGCGGTGCGGATGGGTTCATGCCCGGCCCCGGTGGTGGGAGAAAAGGCCGTTTACGTGCTTACCTCCGACGGGGCGGTGGCGGCCCTGGATCGCCGGACGGGCAAGGTGGCGTGGTCGGCCAAGGCCGACGGCAGACCCAACATCCAAGCCCTGGCCCTGGATGGCCGACGCGTCATTTCGAGATCCCATGAGGGCGTCCAGGCCCTGGATGCCGAGTCGGGAAAGCTCCTGTGGAAATACAGCCTGGCCGGCGGCAACCCCGCGCCGGCTGCGTTCGTGCAGGTGCGGGGCCGCGTCTTTGTCAATGGCAGGCAGATCGAGCTGGGTCCCAGGCTGACCGACGCCTGGGAGCTGACCTGTTCGGACGGCACGGTGTATCTTGCCGCCGGCGAGCGGCTGGTGGGGCTGGACGCGGACACCGGCCGGCAGCAATGGACGCATGAGCCGCAACTGAAAGAGGCAGGCGGCAACGGGGTCCGCAGACAGGTGATCCAGCAGCTCGGCGGGCAGGGCAAGGCGGTGGTGATGATCGCCGGGGTCGTCAGCCTCACGCCGGGGCTGGGCCTCTGCCAGCTCACCCCGGCGGCCATCCACGCCGGCGTGATGTATTTCGGCAGCGGCGAGGGCCTGCACGCCCTTGACCTCCAGACCCGACAGCAGCTCTGGATCTTCAAGACCCCCGGTCCCGTTTGCGGCCGGCCGGTCGTCGCCGACGGCGTCATCTACTTCGGCACGCTCATGGCGGCCGTGCTGGAGGGCCAGAAGGGCGACCTGGCCGAGGCGCGTCTGTACGCGCTGCGCCTGAAGGCGGACAATTGAGTGTTCGACGGGGCAATCCGTGGAGACAGTTGGGCCCCGGGCCGCTGATCGCGCCGTCGCTGCTGGCGGCGGACTTCATGCGGGTGGGGGAGCAGGCCCAGGCGGCCATCGCCGGCGGGGCCGACGTGCTGCACGTGGACATCATGGACGGGCACTTCGTGCCCAACCTGTCCATGGGGCCGGGGTTCGTCCGCAGCGCCCGCGAATTCACCGACCACCCCCTGGACGTGCACATCATGGTGACCGACGCCCTGCGCTTCGCCGAGGCCTTCGCCGAGGCGGGCGCCGACTCGGTCACCTTCCACGTCGAGGCCGACTGCGACCCGGTCAAGGTCATTCAACTGCTCCGCGATCGCGGGCTGGGGGTGGGCATGACCCTGCGCCCGGCCACCCCCGCCCGGGCCATCCAGCCTTTCATCGAAAGCGTCGATATGGTATTGGTAATGACCGTGGAGCCGGGCTACGGCGGCCAGGAGTTCAGGGAAGACCAGCTGGCCAAGGTCCGGCAGGTTCGCTCGTGGCTGGGCGCGGGCAGGCGGGTGGAGGTGGACGGCGGGATCAGCGTCCAGACCGCCGGGGCCTGCGCCGAGGCCGGCGCCGACGTGTTCGTGGCGGGAGTAAACGTCTTTCGCAGCGGCGACATTGCCGGCGCGATCGCGGGGTTGCGATCGGCCGCCGGGGCGCCGAGGCGGTGACGGCGCGGGCGACCCGCGTCGCCGCCGCCGAGCGCTGCATGGAAGCAGCAGGAGACACACAGAAATGCCGGAGCAGGAGCAGCCAGCACTGACGCCTTTCCAGTACGTGCCCACGCCGGCCGGGCCGCCCGTCCGCAAAAAACGCGACGTCCCCGACGGGCTGTGGATGCGCTGCACCGGGTGCGAGGCCACCCTGTACCGCAAGAGCGTGGCGGAGAACCTGGAGGTCTGCCCCGAGTGCGGGGCGCACTTCCGCGTCGGGGCCAGGACGCGGATCGGGCAGCTCACCGACCCGGAGACCTTCGAGGAGCTGTTCGCCGACATCGCCCCGGAGGACCCGCTGGGGTTCACCTGGCTGGGGCAGACCTATGAGCAGCGCATCCAGAAGGAGCAGGCCAAGACCGGCAACACCGAGGCCGTCCTGACCGGCATCGCCTACATCAAGGGCCGCCGCACCGCCCTGGGGGTGATGGACCCGGAGTTCCTGATGGGCTCCATGGGCTCGGTGCTGGGGGAGAAGGCCACCCTGCTGATCGAGCACGCGGCCGAGCACGGCCTGCCGCTGGTGATGGTGTGCTCCTCCGGCGGGGCGAGGATGCAGGAGGGCGTGCTGAGCCTGGCGCAGATGGGCAAGACGGCCGCGGCCCTGGGCCGGTTCGAGGAGGCGGGCGGGCTGTACATCTCGGTGCTGGCCGACCCGACCACGGCCGGGGTGCTGGCCAGCTTCGCCAGCCTGGCCGACATCATCCTCGCCGAGCCGGGCGCCCTGATCGGCTTCACCGGCCAGCGCGTCATCAAGAACACCATCAAGACCGAGCTGCCGGAGGGCTTCCAGCGGGCGGAGTTCCTGCTGGAGCACGGCTTCATCGACCTGATCGTTCCCCGCCAGGAGTTGCGGAGCGAGATCGCCCGGCTGATCGACCTGTGCGGCAAGTAGCCGGGCCGGGCAGCGCGGGCCGTCGAGGCTCCAGCCCATGAACTACCGCGTCAGGGCGATTACCCAGCCGCCGAAGCATCACTTCTTTGGCTACTACGACATGCGCCCGTGGGACCCGGCCGGCCGGTACCACCTGGTGCTGGAGGTCGGCTTCATGGACCGGCCGCCAGCGCGGGAGGATTTCGCCGCCGTATGCGTCGTGGACCTCGCCGAAGGCGGCAAGCTCATCCCGCTGGCGCGGACCCGGGCCTGGAACTTCCAGCAGGGGGCCATGCTGCACTGGCTGGCGGGCGCGGAGCCGACGGTGCTGTTCAACGACCGGCGGGGTGGGCGGTTCGTTTGCGTGGCCCACGAGATGGGCTCCGGGCAGGAGAAGGTTCTCGGCCCGGCCATCGGGGCGCTGAGCGAGGACGGCCGATTCGCGGCCACGCTGAATTTCTCGCGGATCGCGATTACCCGGCCGGGCTACGGCTACGAGGGGGTAGACGACCCGCGCAACGAGGCGAACCTTCCGCCTGACGACGGGCTGGGGCTGCTGGAGGTGGCGTCGGGTCGGCATCGCATCATCGTTTCATTCCCCGACCTCACCGAGCAGCAGCAGCCGGAGCTGGCCTACGGCGGGGGGAAAGTCTGGTTCAACCACGTGTACTTCAATCCCTCGGGCACGCGGCTGGCGTTTCTGTGCCGGTGGGTCCCGCCGGGGCAGAAAAGCTGGCTGACGCAGATGTGGACGGTCGGGCTGGACGGAAAGGACCTGGTCCGCTGCCTGGACGGGCCGCTGGTCAGCCATTTCGACTGGAAGGACGACCAGACGCTCATCGCCTGGACGGGCGTCGGCGGCGTGGAGGCGATGTACGAGGTGGATGGCATGGCCCGCCGGCCGCCCGCGGCGGTGTTCCGCGACGCCATCGACCGCGACGGCCACATCTGCTACAGCCGCGACCGGCGCCGGGTCGTCACCGACACGTATCCCGGGCCGGACGGCAGCCGCGAGCTGTTCCTCGTCGAATGCGCCACCGGCCGGAAGCTGTCCCTGGGCAGCTACCACTCGCCGGTGGACCCCCAACGGCACGAGATCCGTTGCGACCTGCATCCGTCCTGGAGCGACGACGACCGGCAGATCGCCTTCGACGGCATGCACGAAGGCACGCGGCAGCGTTACGTCGTGGAGCTTCCGCCGTGACGCAGGAGCGACGCCAAAAGCACGAGCGGGTCATCGAGTACCTGGGGCGGCGCGGGCTGGACGGCGTCGTCCTGACCCGGCGATGCAACTTCAGCTGGTACACCGGCGGGGCCCACAACCACGTGGCCGAGGCCTGCGA
Source organism: Phycisphaerae bacterium SM23_33 (assembly GCA_001303665.1). Classification (GTDB taxonomy): domain Bacteria; phylum Planctomycetota; class Phycisphaerae; order SM23-33; family SM23-33; genus SM23-33. The sequence goes on from LJUF01000137.1 coordinate 9,078, forward strand.
CGTGGGGGTCAGCTCGCTGGTGGTGACGCGGGAGCGGGCGGTGGTGGTGGCCAACAACATCGAGGCCACCCGCCTGGCGGGCGAGGACCTGCCGGCCGAGATCGCCGTGATCGAGTACCCGTACTACGACGGGCGGCGCCGCCTTGCCGCCTTCGCCGAGGCCACCGGCGCCGGCCGGTGGGCCGCCGACGCGGCCCTGGAGGGGCTGGAGTTGGAGCAGACCGACGAGGAATTTGATCGGCTTCGCTGGCAGTTGACCGCTCCGGAGATCGAGCGCTATCGCGGCCTCTGCCGGGACGTCGCCGAGTGCGTGGAGGCCGTCGCCCGCCGGGCGGTGCCCGGCATGACGGAGGCGGCGATTGCCGGGGGTCTTTCGGCGGAGCTGAGAGGCCGCCGGATCATCCCTTGGGTGCTGCTGGTCGGCTGCGACGGGCGGATCGCCCTGCACCGTCACCCGCTGCCGACGGACAAGCCCCTGCGGAAGCTGGCGATGCTGGTGACGACCGCCGAGCGGGGCGGGATGCTGGCGGCGGTGACGCGGCTGGCGGCCTTCGGGGGGATTTCCGGGGCTCTGGGCGACAGGCACCGGGCCGTGACCGTGGTGGACGCGGCGTTGATCGGGGCGACCTCACCCGGCACGACGTTGGGCGAGATCTTCGCGGCCGCCCAGCAGGCCTACGCCCGGGCGGGCTTTCCCGACGAGTGGCGGCGGCACCACCAGGGCGGCTCGATCGGGTATCTGCCGCGGGAGGTCAAGGCCGCCCCGGGCTGCCCGGTAAAGGTGTTGGCGGATCAGGCCTTTGCCTGGAATCCCTCCATCGCCGGCACCAAGTCGGAAGACACCATCCTGTGCACGCAATCCGGCCCCGAGGTTCTCACCCACACCGGCCGCTGGCCCAGCATCGAGGCAAGCTGGCAGGGCAGGAGCTTCCCCCGCCCGGACATCCTAGCTGTCTGACTTTTGCGGCGGCGGGGCGGCGCCGGCCTGGCCGCTGGCGGCCGGCGTCGCGGTCGACTTTTTCCTGCGTCTGCGCCGGCGCGGCCTCTTCCTGGGCGGAGGGGCGGCTTGGGCCTGCTCCGGCGGCTTGGGCGGCTCGGCGGCTTCGGCAGGCGGCTTGGTTTCGGCGGGGGCTTGGGCCTGGGCGGGCTTCTTGCGCCGACGGCGGCGGCCCCTCTTCCTGGGCTCGGCCTGTTCGCCGGCCGGCGGCTCGGCCTTGGGCTCGGCCGGGGCCGGAGGCGGCGCCGCCACCTCTTTCGCGGCCCGCTGGCGCTTTCGGAAGGACGCCACGTCGGCTTCGGTGATCTCGCGCGTGGGCACCTCCCTGGGCCGGCGTTCAGATGCCCTGGAGGCCTCCCACGGCAGCGTCGAGCCGCGGGCGTCGGTGCAGATGATGCGGATCTGGTCGGCCGCCATGTGCGGGTCGGCGTGGAAGAGGATTTTCGTGGAGCAGGCCCGCTCCAGCGCGGTGACTTCGCCGCGGCGTTGGTTGAGGATGTGGTCGGCCACGGGGGGCGAGACGGTCACTTCGATCCTGGCGACCTGTGGGTCGTCGGCCGCCAGCCGCAGCGTGCGGATGACGGCCAGCCCCTGGGATTCCTCCGACTTGATCCGCCCGGCCCCGCCGCACTGGGGGCAGGGGCGGAAGATGCTGCTGGCCAGCGAGGGCCGCATCCGCTGGCGGGTCATCTCCACGATGCCGAACCGGCTCATGCGCAGGATCTGCGTGCGGGCCCTGTCTTTGCGGATCTCGCCGCGCAGGACCTTCTCCACCTCCCGGCGGTTCTTGTCCATG
>LJUF01000138.1 GCA_001303665.1 Phycisphaerae bacterium SM23_33
TGGAGGTGCACGTCCGCGGCGAGGTCGTCGCCTCGGTCATTTGTTCGGCGCTGATCGCCGCCGGCGCCCGCCCGGCCGGGCCGGGGGAGTTCACGGCGCGGGCCTTTCTCAACGGCCGGCTGGACCTGGCCAGCGCCGAGGCCGTCGCCGACGTGGTCGACGCCGAGGCCGACGCCCAGCTTCGCTCGGCCGTGGGGGTGCTGGAGGGGGCGCTGGCCAGGCTCTGCCGGCCGGCGCGGGAGGCGCTGACCGAGGCCCTGGCCCTCACCGAGGCCAGCATTGATTTCGCCGACGAGGACATCGAGCTTGCCCCGCCGGGCGAGCTGGCGGAGAAGCTCCGCGACGCGGCCGGGCAGTTGGAGGCGGCCCTGGCCGCGGCCGGAAGGTGGTCGCCGGCCTCGGCCGAGCCGCGAGTGGCCATCGCCGGCAGGCCCAACGTCGGCAAGAGCTCGCTGCTGAACGCCCTGTCCGGGACGGACCGGGCGATCGTCTCGGCCCTGGCCGGCACCACCCGGGACGTCCTCACTGCCCCGGCGGCGCTGAGCGGGGGCGGCGAGGTGCTGCTGCTGGACGCGGCCGGGCTGGACGTTGCCGCTGACCCGCTGACCCGGGCCGCCCACTCCGCCGCCCGGGACGCGGTGGCCTCGGCCGACGCCGTCGCCTTCGTCATTGACGCCGCCCAGGCCGAACACGACGCCGAGCAGGCCCTGCTGCAAGAGGTGCGGCAGCTCAACCGCCGCGCCCCGCTGCTGCTGCTGGCCAACAAGACCGACCTGCCGGCGGACCTGGCGGAGCTGCGGCACCGCTTCGGGCCTGGGCTGCGGCCGGTCAGCGCCCTCACCGGGGCCGGGCTGGAGGAGCTGAAGGCCGCCTTGGCAGGCCACCTGGCCGACGCCTCGGCCCCGCGCCCGGGGCAGTTGCTGCTGCACGACCGGCAGCGCGAGCAGATCTCCTCGGCCGGTGCGGCCGCGGCCCGGGCGGCCGGGCTTCTCGCCTCCGCCCGTCAGGTGGCCGACGTGGCCGAGCTGGCGGCCGTGGAGCTCCGCGCGGGTCTGGCGGAGCTGAAGGAGCTGACCGGCGAGGTCGTCACCGAGGACGTGCTGGAGGCCATCTTCTCGAGGTTCTGCATCGGCAAGTGAGCTGCCGCGGCCGGCGGCGGAAAATGCACCACCGGCCGCCTGCCGCGGTGTAGAATAGCGGCGGCCGGACGCGCCGGCCGGAGTCTGTTCAAGCGTTCGGGCCGTTCAGAGAGCTTTCATGTCGGAAAGGGCAAGCGATGGACATTGAAAAGTTCTTGCGCGAGGCGGGCGTGCGGTTCGAGATGCGGGAGCATCCGCCGGCGTACACGGCTCAGGAGATAGCCGCCGAGGCGCACGTGACCGGGGACAGCGTGGCCAAGCCGGTGGCCATCGCCGCCGGTGATCAGAACTACCTGTGCGTCCTGCCGGCCAGCCACAAGATCGATCTGACCAAGCTCAAGAAGGTGCTCAAGGCCAAGAAGTGCCGCATCATGGAGGAGTCGGAGATGGCCAAGCTGTTCCCGGACGTGGAGGTGGGCGCCGAGGGGCCCTTCGGCAAGCCCTACGGGCTGCCGACGGTGGTGGATGAGCACCTGACCCAGTGCGACACCATCACCTTCACCGCGGGCACGCATCGCCGCGCCGTCCGGATGAGCTACGCCGATTACGCCCGCCTGGCCGAGGCGACGGTCGCGGACTTCTCCGTGCACCTGTAGCGGTCGAAGCCGCCCCCGGCCGGTGAGCCCAAAGCGGAACGCCACCATGGCGGAAGAGAAATACGTTCTGAACTGCCCCCGTTGCGGGCGGGTGGAAGGTTACGTCTCGGCCGATGTGGAGAACGAGGCGGACTCCCCGCCGGACCCCGACATGTTCATCGAGGAACAGGTCGTCCGCACCCCGGGCGGCACGGCCACCCGCGTTCGCTGCCCCCGCTGCGGGCGCTGGATCAAGCCCGATCGCGCCCACCCCGCCTGAGCCCTCCATCGGGCCCCCAGCGGCGCCAGACCGAGGTATTGGCGGCAGGCCCGCCGCAACGCCAGGTGGTTTTCCGCCGGCGCAGGCGGCCGGCATGTCGCGGCGGCGGCTCATGGCGGCGATTGCCGGGCCGGTCAGCCGCCGGGCTTGGCCTGTAACTGCGGCTGGTGCTGCCGCCAGAACTCAAAGGCAAGCTTCGGGTTGCGATGGTGGCCGCCCTCCACGGCCTTGATCCTGGCCTTGGCGCATTTCTGCTGGCGGAGGTAGCGGTAGGCCGCCCACGACTGCGTGGCCACCGGATTGTGCCCGCTGTAGATGGGGTTAATGCCCGTCTTGGAGAAGAAGATCAGGATGGGCATCGCCCGCACCTTCTCGGTGATGGGAATGCTCTCGATGATCTTCAGGTCGGCGTTGCAGGTGCGGGTGGCCATGGCGCTGAACAGCTCCGGGTGGCGCAGGCCGATGTAGTACGTGGGGTAGCCGCCGGAGGAAAAGCCGGTGATCATCACCGCCTGCTCGTCCACGCTGTACTTCTTCTTGACCTCCGCGATGGCCTCCAGCACGCGCTGCTCGTCCTTGGCCAGCTCCTTGAGCCTGGCCGACCGGCCCACCGGCAGGATGCCCTGCGTGCTCATCAATCCCGGCGCCAGGACCAGGAAGCCGTGTTCCTCGGCCAACCCGCGCCACTCCTTCGCCTGCGCCCCGGCCGAGTCGAACCCGTGCGTGCCGTGCAGCGTCACCACCATGGGCCAGCGCCGCGCCGGGTCGTACTGGCTGGGCAGGTACACGTAGTAACTGCTCCTGGAGCTCTGGGTTCGGCACTTGAACTCCTTCACCGGGGTGTCGGCCGGCAGCACGGGGCAGCCCGCCGCCGCCATGGACAGCAGCGGCAGCAGCCACGTCAGCGCCCGCAAGATGGTCTTTGAGCTGGCTTCCATCATGGCCGCATCCTAGCCGCCCCGCCGCGGCGAAGTCAATCCGCCCGCCGCGTCGGGGTCTTCTGGCGCGCATCGCGGGCCCGGAGGGGCCGGGCCATTCCAGGAGGCTTCATGTTGAGTCCGGGCGGGACCTATGGCTTCAGCCGGCAGCGGCCTTCCTTGTCCCACTTGATGAGCTTCTCGAACTGGTCGACGTGCTTGCAGCCGACGAGCGGGGCGACCTCGGCCACGTTGGCGACCGTGCGCTTCTCCAGGTCCACCTCCACGAGCATGCCGCCGCTGCGGCCGCCGGCGTTCGGCTCGATGGGGCGCAGGGCGGCGATCCGGCTGCCTTTGGGGGAATAGCTGATGAATTCCAGCCCCTCCAGCTCCTTCATTGTGGCCACGTCCAGAAGGGTCCGCCCGCAGGCATCCAGCACGACCAGTTGCCGCACGTGCGGGCTGCCCTTCACGCAGGTGGTGGTGAACGCCAGCTCCGCCCCGTCGTGGCGCCAGTGGCTGGCCCGCCCCAGGCCGTACATCTCGGTGTAGCAGTCCAGCAGGAATCTCTGGCCGTTGTCCAGGTGCCGGATCGCCACCCGGCGGGTGCGGCGGTCGCGCGAATAGGCCCGGGGCCACTCACCTTCCCCCTCGGTCACGTCCGGCCGTTCGTAAACCACCCTGCGCCCGTCAGGGCTGACGTTGGCGGCGTTGAAGACCTCCGCCCGGGGCATCTCCACGAAGTCCTGAAACTGCCACGCCCAGCCCTTCCAGGCGAACAGCTTGGACGCCAGCGTGTCGACAGGCTTGGCCCGGGAGATGTTGAAGGGGTAGAACTCGTTGCCCACGTCGCTGTTCAGCAGCTCGTACCGCCGCAGCTCCAGCCGGCTGGAAAGCGGGATCCGCGTGGTCCGCATCAGCATCCCGGTGCTGGGCAGCAGCCCGGGCATGGGGGCGATGGTGGCGTGCTTGCACCCCCCGCCCGCCGCCAGCAGCGCCCATAGCAAGAGCCGAAGCTTCATGGCCTGCTCCTTTTCGCTGACACCTTCCGGCTTAACGCCGCCGGGCAACCGATGTTTCCATCATCCCGCCCCGCGGCGTGTTTGACAACCCCGGAAGACTCCGGCCGCAGGCGCCCGGCACGGAAATGAGCGAATGATGAATTCTCTCGAAGCCGCAGGCTGGGACGGCCCGTCCGGCCAGGCCTCGCCGTCCCACCTTCCTCCTGGTGCACCGCGTCGCCCTGCCGACAGGCCGCAAGACACGCTGGAGCAAATGACGAAGCAGGAAGCCAACCGGTCGGTCGGGCGAGCGGCTGTGCCGGGCAGATCTGCCCTGAAAAGGATCACGGCGGTCGCGGCATCCGGCCCAAAGGCTCATTTCGCCTTGATCTCGAACCCCCGCTTGAGCACGAGCTGCCGGCCGGAGTAGAAGCGGACCTGGAACTTGCCTGGGCCGGCGGCCTCCGCGAGCTTGCGGGGTGAGAAGACGAACTCGCGGCTGCGGTCCTTGGCCGACCACAGGAACTGCTCCTCGGTCACGGCCTGCTCCTGGTCCTTCCTGGCGGCGGCCAGGCGGAATTCGTTGCGGGCGGCCGTCGGCGGCAGGCGCAGCACGACGACCAATTCCTCATCGCCGGCCCGGAAGTCGTCGGTGAACTTCAGCCGGCCGTCTTCCCTGCGCCGGGCGGTCCGCAGCAGTTTGCCGGCGTCGAGGCGCAGCTGCTTGGGCACGACGGCAAAGGCCTCGACCAGCCCGTCGGCCACGGCGTCGGCGGCCTCGGTGAGGTACTCATCGAGCATCCAGGGCGGATCATCGCGGGCGCCGAGCCGGGCCGACACGGGGGAGGGTGTGGCGTAGATCGTCTCCCCGTCGGCCACGCGGACCAACGCCGCGTCGGCCGCCGCGTGGGCCCGGGTGTAGACGTAATGCCTGTACAGCGGGTAGTGGTACCTGAACCCATACCGGGGGCGGCGCCAGTGGTAACCCCCGTGGAAATGAACGTGCTCGACTTCCACGTACGATGTGCGCTCGGCACTGAAGGCCCTGACCGAGCCCGTGAGGAAGGCCTGGACGCCGCCCAGCCGCCGCAGCACCCCCGCGGTCGTCTTGGCGTCGGCACCGGCGGGCAGCTCCAGGCCGGCCGCTCGCAGCCTTCCCTTCAATTCCCCGGGGCCCACAACCGCATACGTGCCGTTGGCCTTCAGCTCGCCTTGCACCCGCCGACGGCCGCCGCCAGCAGAGCCGCGAAAGCCAGTGGGCATGTCTTCAGACCTCGCAGCACGGCATGACCCTTTCCTCAGGGGACTCTTGCCCGGTCTCATTCTATACGATGGGCGGGAAGGCATGCAGTTTTCGCGCCGCAGGCGGGCCGTGCCCGCCCTCCGCGTCGGGCTGGTGAAGCGCCCCCGCCGGCGTATAATAACCGACGTGGCAACGGGAAAGCAGGAGCACGGGCGGCAATTCCGGCCGGCGTGGCGGGGCCGGCTGCTGTCGGTCTGGCTGCTGGTCGCGTGCGGACTGGCCGCTCGGGCCTCGTCCGATCCCAGGAAGCAGGCTCCTCCTCCCGCCTCGCCCCGGAGCGCCGCCGCCATGGCCGCCAAAAAGGCCAAGCTCCAAGCTGAGCTGAAACGAATACCTCACAAGATTGTTTACGAACGCTACCGCGGCAACACCTGGGAGCTGGTGATGATGAACGCCGATGGCTCCGCCGCGGTCAGCCTGACCGGCCATACCGACCTGAACGCGCTATATCCTCACGCCTCCCCCGACGGGAAAAGGATTTGCTTCGTCGCCGATGAGGGAACGGGCGAATCGAAGAGCCGCAACGTGTATTACATGAACGCCGACGGCGCCGGCCGGACGCTGGTGGCCAGGAACGCCCGACAGCCGTGCTGGACATCCGACGGGCACGCCGTCGCCTACATGAAAGGCGAGTTCGCCCGCTTTACCTACGAGGACTTCGCCAGCAAGGGCCTGTTCCTCTACGATCTGGACAGCCGCGAGCACCGGGAACACCCCAACCGGTCGCTGCATCACCTCTACAACATCGGCTGGTCGCCCGACGGCGGCTGGGTGCTGGCCACCGTGCACGGCGGCATGGGATACCGGCACGCCATCCTCGCCATTGAGGCCCGGGGGACGGGCGTCTTCGACCTGAAGCCGGCGGAGGGCTGCCGGCCAGACCTCAGCCCCGACGGAAAGAAGCTCGCCTGGAACGCCACGGACCAGCTCATTGCCGTGGCCGACCTGGACCTGCAATCGACCCCGCCCAAGGTCGCGAACGTCCGGCCAGCCATTACCTGCGACAAGCAGCACGAGGTCTACCACGCCGACTGGTCACCGGACGGCAGATACATCGCCTTTGCCCACGGCCCCTTGGGCCCCGAGCAGGTCGGCAAGGTGGCCAAAGGCTGGAACATCTGCGTGGCTGATGCCGCGGCAACGGACGTCTGGGTGCCCCTGACCAGCGACGGGGCCAGCAACAAGGAGCCGGACTGGGTGCCGGCTGGAGGCACGAAGGGCCGATGAGCCTGCCTTGCGCGGGGCGGCGCCGCGCGTTGGTGCGTGAGCCAAGCGAAAAGACAACCTCAGGAGCGGGACATGACCCACTGGACACGAGCAGCACTGGCGACTGACCTGCGTCGGCGGCGGGCCCCGGTGTGGGGCTGGCTCGCGGCCGCCGGATTCTTGATCGCGTGCTTCCTGGCCATGCCGGCCGGTTCGGCCCCGACGTCGACAAGCCCTGCCCGGCCCGGAGCGGAGGGTGATCCGGAGGCCATGCCCGCCAAGCGGGCCAAACTCCTGGCCGAACTGAAGAGAGTTCCCCACAAGATTGCGTACGAGAGCTACCGCGGCACCAACTGGGAGCTGTTCGTCATCAACGCCGACGGCTCAAACCCGGTGAACCTGACGCGAACGCCGAAGGTGGATGAACTGTATCCCCACGCCTCTCCGGACGGCAGCAGGATCTGTTTCGCCGCCGACGAGGGAAAGGGAAGGTCGAAGGTCCGCAGCGTCTATTACATGAACGCGGACGGCAGCGGGCGGACGCTGGTGGCCGAGAACGCCCGCCACCCGTGCTGGGGCCCCGGCGGCCGGGCCATCGCCTACACGCCGGGGGAATATGACCGCTTCTCGGCCGCCAGCTACGCGACCAAGGGGCTGGCCGTCTACGACCTCCAGACCGGCCAGCACCGCCGGCACCCCAACCGGAGCATCCGTCACCTGTACGCCCTCACCTGGTCGCCGGACAGCAGGTGGTTCCTGGCCACCGTGCACGGTGGCATGGGGTACGACCACGCCGACCTGGCGATTGAGGCCGAGGGAGAGCGCGTCTTCACCCTGCCGCAGATCGAGGGCTGCCGGCCCGACATCAGCGCCGACGGCAAGAAGATCCTGTGGAATGCCACCGACCAGTCCATCGCCGTCGCCGACCTGGACCTGAAGTCCTCCCCGCCCGGGATCACCAACATCCGAATCGTCGTCAGCTGCCAGGAGGGCGATGAGGTGTACCACGCCGACTGGTCACCCGACGGCAAATACATCGCCTTTGCCCACGGCCCCGAAGGCGACCAGTCGGTGGGCCAGATAGCCAGGGGCTGGAACATCTGCGTGGCCGACGCCAGCCAGAACAACGTCTGGGTCCGCCTGACGACCGACGGGGTCAGCAACAAGGAGCCTGACTGGGTGCCGGCCGGCAACGAGGGGGAGAAATGAGAACCGCCGGCGCCGGCACGAGGGCCGGGCTGCTCGCCGGGGTGCTGATTCCGGCGATGGTGCTGGGCCTTTGCTGCCGAAAGGGCAGCGGCTCCGGGGGGCGGGCCAAGCCGGTGCCGGTCATCACCACGAAGACCGGCGTGGAGATGGCGCTCATTCCCGGCGGCTGGTTCGAGATGGGATCGGCCGGGGGAGCGGTCGAGGAGGCCCCCGCCCACAGGGTCTGGGTGGACTCGTTCCTGATGGACACCTGCGAGGTGACGCAGGAGCAATTCCGCCGGCTGCAGATCCCCGACCCCTCGCACTTCAAGGGCCCCCAGCGCCCCGTCGAGCAGGTCACCCTGGCCGAGGCGATCGAGTTCTGCAACGAGCGCTCCCGCGCCGAAGGGCTCCAGCCCTGCTACGTCTTGCGCCAGCCGACGAGCACCTGGGAGTGCGATTTCGACGCCGGCGGCTACCGCCTTCCCACGGAGGCCGAATGGGAATACGCCTGCCGGGCGGGCACGACCACGGATCGCTTTTTCGGCCGCGGAGGCGAGCAGACACTGAAGCGATACGCGTGGTACGCCGGCAATTCCTCAAAGCAGACTCACCCCGTGGGCCAGAAGCAGCCCAACCCCTGGGGCCTGCAGGACATGTACGGCAACGTCGCCGAATGGTGTAACGACTGGTATGGGCCGGACTACTACAGGACCAGCCCCGCCCGGAACCCGCGCGGCCCGGCCGGGGCAAAGCGGGTCGTGCTGCGCGGCGGGGCGTGGGACTCCAAGGCCGACAGATGCCGGTCGGCTTGGCGGGCGGGGGAGGGCCCGCGTTTTCACGACATCTGCTTCGCCAAGGATACCACAGGTTTTCGCTGCGTCAGGAAGGCCCCGCCAAACCCCTCGTCGCAATCGGCGCCTGCGACGAGCAGCGCGCGGGCGGGCGAGACGGGCTTTCTGTACGGCGACGTGTACTTGGAGCATAAGACGCCGGGGAGCCATCCGGAAAGCCCGCAGCGGCTCTCGGCCATCGTCCAGGGGCTGGAAGAAAGCGGGCTGCTGGGTCAATTGGTGAAGCTCACCCCGAGGGAGGCGCCCCCGCAATGGCTGACGACCATCCATGCCCCCGAGTACGTGGCGCGGGTCCAGACCATCTGTCGCCGGGGCGACAGCTACCTGGACAGCCCCGATACGCCGATCTCGGCCAGCTCCTACGACGTCGCGGTCAAGGCGGTCGGGGGGGTGCTGTCGGCCGTGGACGCGGTCGTGGCCGGGAAGGTCAGGAACGCCTTCTGCGCGGTCCGCCCGCCCGGCCACCACGCCCTGCGGGATCGGGCGATGGGCTTCTGCATCTTCAACAACGTCGCCATCGCGGCCCGCTATGCCCAGAAGCAGCACGGGCTCGGGAAGGTGCTCATCGTGGACTGGGACGTCCACCACGGAAACGGCACCCAGGCGGCGTTCTACGATGACCCCACCGTCTTCTACTTTTCCGTTCACCGGCAGCCGCCGTTCTATCCCGGCACCGGAAAGGCCGCCGAGAAAGGCCAAGGAAAGGGCGAGGGTCTTTGCCTGAACGTCCCCTTGCCCGCTGGCTCCACCGACGCCGATTACAGGAAGGTCTTTCAGGAAAAGCTCAGGCCCGCCGCCCTGGCCTTCCAGCCGGACTTCGTCCTCATCTCGGCCGGATTCGACGCCCACGCCGACGACCCGCTTGGTGAGATGAAGCTCTCCGCCCGGGCCTTCGCCGACCTGACGCGGATCGTCAAGGCCATCGCGGACGAATGCTGCCAAGGCCGGCTTGTCTCCGTCCTGGAGGGGGGGTACACCCCGGCCGGACTGGCCCGCTCGGTCGAGGCACACGTGGCGGCCCTGAAGGAATAGAAGGCGCAGCGGCGGATGCTGTTCCATACCTGGATCTTCGTCGTATTCTTCCTGCTGGCGTATCCGGTCTACCTCGCCGTCAAGGCCACGCGCTGGCGCGAGCCGTGGCTGCTGCTGGCCTCCTACGTCTTCTACGCCTGGTGGAACCCCCTGTACCTGCTGCTCATCGCCCGCTGCACGCTGATGGATTACCTCGCCGTCCTGCTGATGGCCCGCAGCCAAAGCAGGTGGTTGAAGAGGCTGTGGCTTTCCCTGAGCATCGCCGCCAACCTGGCCGTGCTGGGACTGTTCAAGTACGCCGGCTTTGTCACCGACAACCTCAACGCCCTGCTGGCCTGGCTGGGGGCCTCGTACGCCCTGCCGGCGCCCGGCGTGCTGCTGCCGGTCGGCATATCCTTCTACACCTTCCAGTCCATGAGCTACACCATAGATTACTACCGGGACCAGATTCAGAAGGAGCCCAACCTCATCCGCTACGCCACCTTCGTGGCCCTGTTCCCTCAACTGGTGGCCGGCCCCATCGAAAGGGCCGCCAACCTGCTGCCTCAGCTCCGCCGCCCGCAGCGGATCTCCCGAGACGACCTGACCGACGGGCTGTCCCTGTTCGTGGTCGGCCTGTTCAAGAAGCTCGCCCTGGCCGATTACCTCGCCCTGTACGTGGACAAGGTGTACGACGCCCCGGCGCAATATCAGGCCCCGGCCCTGATCCTGGCCAGCTTCGCCTTCGGCTGGCAGATCTACTTCGACTTCAGCGGCTACACCGACATGGCCCGCGGCATCGGCCGCATGATGGGCTTCCGGCTGATGCTGAACTTCAACAACCCCTACCTGGCGACCGGGCTGGGGGATTTCTGGAAAAGGTGGCACATCAGCCTCTCCACCTGGTTCCGGGACTACGTGTACATCCCCCTGGGGGGAAACCGCGCCGGCAGCTTCAACACCTACAGGAACATGGTCCTGACCATGCTCATCTGCGGCCTGTGGCACGGCGCCGCCTGGACCTTCGTCGTCTGGGGCGCCCTGCACGCCCTCGGCCGCGTCCTTACGCGGAGGCTGGAGTCCACGGCCTTCTACCGGCAGAAGGTTCCCAGGCCCGTCAAGCAGGCCCTGGTGTTCGCCTTCGTCACTTTCGCCTGGATCTTCTTCCGCGCCAACAGCATCGGCGACGCCTGGCTGATCGTGGGCAGGATCTTCTCGGGGCGGTGGGCGGACCCGGCCTTCCCGCTGCTGGCGCTGGGGCTGGTCGCCTGCGTGTGGGCGTATCAGCACATGCACGAATCCGGCGCCCGGCGGGTCCTGAGGCTGGCGCCGGTGCGGGTGGGGATCGTCGTCTTCATGATCCTTTACCTGGCCGTCGTGGCCGGCGGCGGGGCGCAGCCGTTCATCTACTTCCAGTTCTGACCGACCATGAAAAGGCAAGGACCGCAACGCGAGATCCAGCCGCAGCCCCCGCCCGAATACAGCGTGGCATACGCCTCGCACGACGTGCGGCTGTCGTGGCGCGAGTGGATCGTGGCGGCGGCTCTCGTCGGGGCGGTGCTGGGCCTGCTGCCGGGGCAGTGGGAGCGGAGGGAACGCTTCCAGCCGGGCGAGGATTACCGCATCCCCTACGAGCTGGGCAACGACTACTGGCTGTTCGGCCGGTACGGCCGCCTGGCGTGCTCACAGAACAAGACGCTCGTCATCGGGGACTCCGTCATCTGGGGCCACTACGTGACGAAGGAACATACGCTGTCGCACTATCTCAATGCCTTCACCGGCGAGCAGCGCTTCGCCAACCTGGGCGTGGACGGCATACACCCGGCGGCGCTGGCCGGGCTGCTGGAATACTACGGCCGGGGCATCTCCAACAGCCGGGTCATCCTTCACTGCAACCCTTTGTGGATGGCCTCCCCCGAGCATGACCTGCAACAGGCCGGCAAGGACTTCCGACTCAACCACCCCGCGCTCCTGCCCCAGCTTGTCGGCTCCCCTGGCTGCTACACGGCCCCCTATTCCGACAGACTCGGCACCTGCGTGGAGCGCGTTGCGCCGTTCCGCAATTGGGCCCGCCATCTGCGGGCCGCGTACTTCGAGAACGCCGACCTGCCCGAATGGACCGTCCGGCACCCCTACGACAGCCCGATCCAGGCCGTCAGGCGTGGTCTTCCCTCCCCGGGCAGCCGGGCACAGGGCAGCCACTTGTCCTGGCAGGCACGCGGCATCGTCGAGCATGATTTCCCCTGGGTTCGGCTGCCGACGTCGCTCCAGTGGAAATCCTTTCAGCGGGCCGTGCGGATCCTTCGGGCCCGAGGCAACAGGGTGTTCGTCCTCGTCGGCCCCTTCAACGAGCACATGCTGGAGAAGGCCAGCCTCGCCACCTACACCAACCGAAAAGGTGAGATCCAGGACTGGCTGCGGCAAAACGACATCCCGCACTACGTTCCCCCCGCCCTGCCCAGCCAGTACTGCGCCGACGCCAGCCACCCCCTCAGCGAAGGCTACGCCCTGCTGGCGGCGGAGCTGCTGGAGCAGAAGTCTTTCATCCGCTTCGATACCCGCCCCGCCGGGCGACGCAGGCCGCCGCCAGCATCGGCACGATGAACGCACCGGCCAGGGCCAGCATCCCGCAGGTCAGGGCGCAGACGGCTGAGTCAGGGGCCTCGTGAATCAGTTTGGAAAGCCGTGCGCCCAGTGTTGGCGGCGCCGGCGGATTCAGCGCGCCCCGCGTGGCCGGCGCCGGGGGGTTCAGCAGGACCGACATGTCCGTTTCACTGGCGATCAGCACCGCGCAGAGCAGCGCCGCGGCCAGGACCGCCGCCGCCCGCCCCGGCCAGCAGCCGGGGCCCGCCTTCCCGCCTTGGCCGCCGGGAGCTTCGGCGGTCGGCGGATTCTTCCGCCCCGCGTACAGGGCCAGGGTCGCCAACGGAAGGAACCGCGCGACGTAGGCGGCGACCAGCGGCCAGCAGGTGTCCCGCAGCGGCAGGGTCAGGGCCATGGCCCCGATGGCCAGCAGGCTGGCCGGGACGGTGAGGTTCAGCAGAACCAGGGGCACGGCCGTGAAGCACCCGGCCTGTCGGCATCGCGCCCAGTGCCGCGCCAGCAGCGCGGCCGCGCCGACGCAGACGGGAGCGGCGGCGGCCATGCAGGTCAGCGTTTGCCACAGCTCGGCGCGCCCGGCCTGCACGGCCTGCGTCACGGCCGAGAACGACCCCGCCCCTGCGGCCAGGACGGCGATCGGCGCGGCCAGCATGGCCGAAAGGATCACGAAAGTCGCGGCCGCGCCGGTAACGCGCAGCCACGGGCCCGTGGCGGGCGGGTGCTGGCCGGGCGGAGGCTGCGAGCCCTTCCAGCCGCCTCGCGCGATCAGCACCGCCGCCGCGCCCACCGCAATGCTCAATCCGGCGACGGGCACGGCCAGGGCCGCCGCGCTGGCCGGGGCCAGCCGGGCCGAGTACTGCACCTGGACCTCGGTGGCGTGCGTGCTCACCAGCAGCCGCTCGGGGATGATGCGGTCGTTCATGGCCAGCAGCAGCACCAGCAGCCCGCCGACGGCCAGGGCCCGGCCGGCGGGCCTGAGCCAGAGATGCGCGGCCGCGGCTACGCCGAAGTATCCGCCAGCGCCCATCCCAGTCCGGCCGCCAGCACCGCCGCCGGCACCGCGAGCTGCATCGTCCTGCCCAGCGCCTGCCAGCCGCGGCCGGCGTGCCACCACCAGGCGTACGCGGACTGCCCGCCGGCAAAGCTGGCCGAGACCGCCACGGCCGGCGGGCGTGTGCGGTCCATGCGCCTATTCCTTCTCCACCAGCGTCTCGATGATGGTGTTGACGTCCTGCTCGTACTGCTGGCCGAAGACCGAGACGATCAGGTGCCGCCAAAAGGCCTCGCGCTGCGTCAGCAGGAAGGACGAGCCGCCGCCTTCCTTGGCGATCCGGGCCAAGTCGGGCTGGACCGTCCGCCGCGGCTGACCTTGGTCGCTCGCCCCGCCGGTGTCGATGACGTTGATCGTGCCGCGATGCTGCTTGGTGAAGGTCTGGGCGTGCCGGAAGGCCGCCTGCCGCCCGGAGGAATGAATGGTTGAGTCGCCCACCAGGATGACCACCCACTTCCGCCCCGGCCGCCAGCCCATCCGCTTCAGGTCGGTCACCACGGCCAGGGCCTCCTGGATCGGCTCGGGCTCGTCGGCCCCGGAGGTCGCGACCAACTGGCCGATGAACTCCCGCACCGCCTGGTGGTCGTCGCTGACCTTCATCACCTTGACCGCGTCGGGCCCGTAGTCGGCGTCGTAGTCCTTGTACGCCACCACGCCGAACCGCGCGCCGGGCACCAGGTGCGTGACCACCTTCATCACCGACTGGAGGCGCTTCTTGGCCTGCTCGATGTACGGGCTCATGCTGCCGGTGGCGTCGATGACCAGCACCACGTCCAGGCCTCTGCCGCGCAGCTCGCGGATCTTGCCGCCCAGGCCCCGCCCCGGCCCCAGCCCCGCTGTGCCGGG
>LJUF01000139.1 GCA_001303665.1 Phycisphaerae bacterium SM23_33
ACAGCCACTACGTGACCGACGAGATGCTCACCGACCCCGACCAGCGCGTCACCTGCAAGCCCCACCCCCAGCACACCATCTCGCTGAACTACAACCGCCAGTGGATCCGCAAGTTCAAGGCCGCCGGCATCGCCCCGTTCATCTACTACTACAACTGCCACGCCCTGCCGGCGACGATCGAGAGGCTCTGGCCGGGCGCCGCGTTCCGCGACGAGCGCGGCCGGCCGCTGCTGAAGTGGTACACCGAGCCGAGCGTGTACGGCCCGCCGGGCTCGCCCTTCGCGAAAAACATGATCCGCCAGATGGACGTGATGCTTCAGGCGTATCCGGAGCTGCCGGGATTCTTCGTGGACAACTTCGGCATCGAGATGGTCAGCTTCGCCCACGACGACGGTGTGACCACGATCCACGGCCGCCCCGGCTACGACCTGAACCGAAACCACCAGGGCATCGGCCCGGCCGTCTTCGAAAAGGCCCACCAGGCGGGCAGGATGATCATGATCAACAAGCTGGCCACCATCGAGTCGGCCCGCGGGGCCGACATGGTGCTGACCGAGGGCATGAGCCTGGAGTCGGTCCGGGCGCACGCCCTGGCCTGCGTGTACCGGCCGGTGTTCCCGCTGGGGATGCGCGTCGGCGGCGGGACGGACCACATCGAGCGCTGCTGCCAGAACCTGCTGCTGGTCGGCGGCACGCCGGAATGGGGCTTCTATCGAACCGACCGCGACACCATGAAGGCCTACCGGCCACTCACCGACGCCATGATCGGCAAACGCTGGGTGCTGGACCACCCCGACCCGCTGACGGTCCCGCCCGGCTACGAGGGCCAGATATTCCGCATTGACCCCAACGCGGCCCATGGCGACGACGTGGTGGTGGCACTGGCCGACCTGGGCCGGTCGTGGAAGCAGGGCCGCCTCACCGAAGGGCTCACCGTCAAGGTCCGCCTGGGCGAGGCACCGCAGCTCAAGACGGCCACCTGGCTGACGGTGGAGCGCTCCGCCGGCCAGCCCCTGCCGTGCAAGCTGACGCTCGGCGGCACCGAGCTGACGATCGCCCTGCCGCCGGCGGGCGCCGCCGGCATCCTGCGCCTGAGCAAATGAGTTGCCCCACCGGCCACGGCGCCGGATGGAACGAGCATCTATCGGAGGTGAACCGATGAAACCGCATTGTCATGCACGGCTGTGCGTCCGGTTCGTATGTCTGGCCGCGGCTGCCCTGGCGCCGGCCGGCGCGGCCGCCCGGGCCGGGCAGGCCAGGGATCTGAAGGCCTTCTTCCGCTCCGGCCAGACCTTCATCACCTGGAGCGAGTCCGACGCGGCCAGGTATCACGTCTACCGGTCCGACAGGAAGATCACCGACCTGCCCACCGCCCGGCGGATCGCCACCGTGGCCAGGGGCTCCAGCACCTATCCGCTGGAAGCCCAGCGCAAGGTGGCCGCCCGCATCACCAAGAAAGACGGCTACAACGCCCGCTACGTCATCCAAGACAACCCGACCGCGGACCCGGCGAGGATGCTGCCGGCCGACACGGGGCTGTGGGTCCACACCGCCCGCGAGGCCGGCACGTTCTACTACGCCGTCACCGCCGTCGGCCCCGACGGCGCCGAGGACATCTCGCTCAGCGACGCCAACCGGCTCACCCGGGGCGTCGCCGAGAAGCCCCAGCCCATCGGGGCCGTGCTGCTGTATCAGTGGGAGCACAAGGACAAGGACGGCCAGCCCGCCGGCCAGGGCCGCCTGTACTGCCACTGGATGGACGCCGCCGACTGGAACCCCGGCCCCACCGGCGGGTACGCGTTCAACTTCGGCGTGGGCGTCCCGGCCGGCAAGAAGGCCCAAGGCATCTGCATGTTCCTGCACGGCTTCAGCGGCTACTACGGCTGGCACGCCCCGCCGTACGGCATGGTCTCGATCGTTCCCGGCGACCCCCACCAGACCTGGTTCTACGGCCACAAGGACGCCGCCGGCAAGAAGGTGGTCAACTACACCGAGCGGCGGATGCTGCTGACCATCGACTTCGTCGTCCGCCAACTCACCGCCGAGGGCATCCAGGTGGACACCAACAAGATCTACACCCACGGCGGGTCCATGGGCGGCACCGGCGGCAACTTCCTCGGCGCCCGCTACGGCAGCGTCTTCGCCGCTGTGTTGGCCAGCAAGGGCGCCGCCGACCACAACCGCAACGGCAACTGGACCGCCGACGCCGAGCGCCGACTCTGGGGAACGCGCTCCCAGAAGCTGCCCACCGAGGCAGGGGTCAACGTCTGGGAGCACCAGAACCTCATCAAGTGGCACCTGGCCCATGTCGGCGTGGAGACGGCCTTTATCCTCGACGCCCACGCCAGCAACGACGGCTCGGTGCCCTTCACGGCGATCCCCGAGTACTACGAGGCCCTGCAAAAGGCCAAGCGCCCCTTCGCCGCCGTGTGGGCCCCGTGGGGGCACGGCGGCTTCGAGGACCCCCACTGGCCGAACCACCAGTGGTGGGGCACGTTCCAATTCAACAAGGATGAATCGGTCCCGGCCATCGGCTACGCCACCAGCAGCGACCCGCCCACCCCCGGCGGCCGCGGAGAGATCAACACCCACATCGAGTGGTCCAGCCGAGAGAACGACTTCGACAAGACCACCACCCGCGACGACATCGTGGACTCACCCGACCGCTGGGAGATCTGCCTGCGAAGCTGCAACTTCCACCGCACCCAGTCCCGCCAGAAAGATGTGGACCGCCAGACCGCCTCCATCACCCCGCGCCGCTGCCAGAAGTTCAAGGCCGCCCCCGGCCGGAAGTTCCACTGGGAGAACTGGTCCTGCGCCGACCCGGCCGAGCCCGTCAAGATCGCCGAGGGCACGGTGGCGGCCGACGAGCACGGCCTGGTGACCGTGGAGAAGTTCCAGATCAACCGGGCCGGCTGGGGCAACCGGCTGGTCATTTATCCCGAAAAGTAGGCCGGCGCCGCCCCCTACTCCGGCACGTCGGCGGGCAGCTCGAGGTCCAGGGCCTGGACGTTGTCGGCCATCTCCTGCGGGGTCCGGCACGCGGTGAGGGCGAAAACGTTCAGGGGCTGGCGGAAGAGCCAGGCGAGTGCGACCTGCGCGACGGAAACGCCCTTCTCTTGGGCCACCTTTTCGGCCCAGTCCAGGCGCCGGAAGTTCTCCTGGGTGCAGTAGCATCGCACCACCAGCTCGTCGGCGTAGCCGGAAAAGGTCGCAAGGTTGTCGCGGCGGAAGCGGCCGGACCAGAACCCCCCCGCCAGCGACGACCAGGAGAAGACCGGCAGTTGGGTCTGGGCGTACCAGTTGCGGTCGGCCTGGCCGTCGGGGCCGGAGATGCTGATGCAGCCGCCCCAAGGCGCTTCCTTCGGCACGGCCAGGCTGAGGTTGGGGCTGCTGGCGGCGAAGCCCGTCAGGCCGTGGGCCGCGGCGTATTCGTTGGCCGCGGCCAGCCGCTCGGCCGTCCAGTTGGACCCGCCGAAGGCCCGGATCCGCCCGGCCGCCAGGTGCTCGTTGAGGGCCTCGATGATCGGGCCGACCTCGACGTCCGGGTCGTCGCGGTGCAGCAGGTACAGGTCAATGGCGCCGGTCTTCAGCCGGGCCAGCGAGTCGTGCAGGTCCGAGGCGATGTCAAACGGCGTCACCCGCCTGCGGTCGGCGTTCGGGTGGGCGCCCTTGGTGATGACGACCACCTTGTCGCCCAGGCCGCGCTCGCGGATCCATCGCCCCAGCGTCCGCTCGCTGTCGCCGCCGCCGTAAATCTGGGCCGTGTCGAAGGCGTTGCAGCCCAGCGCGAACACGCCGTCCAGCAGATCGAAACTGTACTGCAGCTCGCGGCTGGAGATGCCCGTGCAGCCCTGCACCAGCCTGGAGACGGGCTTGTCAATCCCCGCCACCCTTCCGTACTTCATGCTGTTGGACTCCTTTGGTTTCCAATCGCGATTGTGAGTGAAGAGTCCACGAATTCCACGAATTGCACGAATTGCACGGACTTAAGCTTTCTCGTCGGCGACTGATCTGACGACCGACAGTCCGCTACCTGCCGACACCTCCTCACGCGATTGCTGTTTCTTCGAGAAGCTTCTTCGTGTAATTCGTGTAATTCGTGGACTCTAACGACCCGCGCGCCCAGGCCCTCACCGCCACGCCATCCGATCACAGTCGTACAACCTACTCCATCGGATACTTCAGGCCCCACTGGGCGCGAATGCGGTCCAGCGTCCGCATGACGGACAGCGTCTCATCCAGCGGCATGACCTGGCTTTCGAGCTTTCCTTCGCGCAGGCACCGGCCGACCTCAGCGGCCTCGTAGTTGTAGCCGTTGCCCTCGTGGGGCAGCTCGTGCACCTGCTCCTTGCCGCCGGCGTGCACGCTGAGGGTCATGCCCCGCCACCAGGGCGAGTGCAGGCGGATGTAGCCGTCGGTGCCCATGATGGTCGCCTCCATGGGGGTGAGGGTCCGCACGCCGGTGAACAGCACGGCCAATTGTCCGGTCGGGCATTTCAGGACGAAGGCGGCCTGCTCGTCCACGCCGGTGCGGCCCAGCTCGGCCAGGGCCGCCACCTCGCTGGGCTCGCCGAGGATCATGGAAGCCAGCGACACGGGGTACACGCCCACGTCCAGCAGCCCGCCGCCGCCGAGGTTCGGGTCGAACAGGCGGCTTTTCGGGTCGAAGCCCGCGCGGAAGCCGAAGTCGCCGCAGACCATGCGGACCTGGCCGATCGCCCCGTCGGCCAGCAGCTCCCGCAGCTTGACGATGTACGGCAGGAACCGCGTCCACATGGCCTCCATCAGGAACAGCTTCTTTTTCCGGGCGAACTGGATGACTTCCCGGGCCTGGGCGGCGTTGATGGCGAAGGGCTTCTCGCAGAGCACCGCCTTGCCGGCCTGGAGGCAGCAGATGGCGCTGTCCTTGTGCATCGCGTGCGGCGTAGCGACGTAGATGGCGTCCACCTGCTCATCGGCGGCGAGGGCCGCATAGCTGCCGTGCCGCCGCGGGATGTTGAAGTCCTCCGCGAAGGCCTCGGCCCTTTCCTGGCTGCGCGAGCCGACCGCCGCCAGCTCCGCCTCCGGCACCGACTTGAGCCCCTCGGCAAACTTCCGGGCGATCTTGCCCGGGCCCAGGATGCCCCATCGAATCTTCTCGGCCATCTTTGGCTCCTTGAGTCAAACCGTTGGAAGCCCGCTGCCCATCGTACGCCGGCGCACAGGCGGCTCGAATACCCCAAGACCCGAAGGGTGTCAAGGAGCTAACCCGCCCGGGGGGCGGGCGCGGGACTCGGCCGCGGGGCGGCGGCCGAGGCCAACCCGGGCCGGAACGCCCTTGTCCATACACGCCCCAGCCCGTATGCTGCTGCGGGGCCCCTTCGTGGACAGTTTGGGGCGGACCCTGGAGCCAAGGGAACCAGACGACGCACCGGCCGCCGACGTGACGCCGAAAGGAGCTGCGCATGTCTGACAAGACAAATCCCGAGCTGCTGGGGGAGTCTTCGAAAAAGCGCTGCAAGTTCTGCTTCGAGGAAATGGACGCCCGGGCGGTGAAGTGCCCGCACTGCCAGTCGTGGCAGAGCCGGGGGGCCTCGCTGCGCGGCTCGCCGGGAGTGCGGCTCGCGGCGGCCGTGGTGCCCCTCATCATCCTGGCGCCGCTGCTGTTCTTCAGCTTCAGGAATCTTCTCTCCCTGGACCGCCTCTCAGGCAAGGGCGACTTTGAGAAACATCGAAGCGGGATCAAGATCGTCCAGCCGAAGATGACCTTCGACAGCTACGACGTCGTCATCCTCGGGAAGGTCAAGAATGACACGCCGGTGGACTGGGAGGATCTCCAGTTGGAGATGACGTTCAAGGACGCCGACGGCACCGTCATCGATACGGACACCGAGAAGCTCTACATCACGCTGCCTGCCGGCAAGGAAACGTCCTTCAAGGTCCGCAGCAACCGGGCCGGCCCAAAGGAAAGCTACCACGCCTTCGACATTCGCGTGACCTGGGCCGAGAAGTCCAGATTCTGATCCGTGCCGGGGGTCTTCGCTTTGCCCGGCCTGTCCCGGCGCCGTCCGGCCCGGCTGCGTTCGCGCCGTCTTGGGGGTATGCAAAAACCCGGGTATGGCATATAATGAAGTATCCTTTCCAGGGACTGGATGGAGGGAGTTTCCATGGATCACGAAGCGGTCTGCGACTGCCCTTTCAAGGCCAAGTGCCGGACCTATAGCGACCCGCTGATCCACAGATTGAGAAAAGGGCCGCACGGGCTGGGCTGCGTCGGCCGAAACGACGTCTACCGGGGAAAGCACTGCAAGACCTTCGCCTGCGGCTACCTGTCCATGGTCCTGTCGGAGATGCTGACCCGCAAGCCGGCCGCCCGGACGGGAAGCGCCTGATCAGCGTGGGGGTGGAACCGAAGCCGGCCGCCGTCGCTCCCGCCGGCCTTCCTGCCTCAGCTTGCCGCCTTGTTCTTCCCACCACTGCCGCCACTTCGGCTGGTTGCCGCCGAAGCCCATGCCGGTCAGATCATGCAGCGCTCCGGCGGCCGCCTCTCGCACGCGCCGGTCCGCGTCCCCCAGCGCGGAGATCAGGGGTTCGATAGCGCGGGCGTCTCCGATCCTGCCGAGCGCCCCGACCGCATGGAAACGGACGACCCAGTCCGTGTCGGCCAGCAGCCTCACCAGCGGCTGGACGGCCCGCTGTTCCTTGAGCAGCCCCAGGCTTTGCGCAGCCTGATGGCGGACATCCGGGCTCTTGTCGCACAGGGCGCCGAGCAGGGCGTCGGAGGCCTCCGGCCCGGGATACTGCTGCACGGCCTCGGCGGCGCCGGTGCGGACCACGGCGGCTTCATCCTTCATCGCCCCCAGCAGCACCCCTTGCGTTCGGGCGTCTTCGCGCCCGAGCCGGCCTACCGACCAGACCGCGCCGGCCCGGACCTCGGCGGACTTGTCCTTCCGGGCCAGCTCGACCAGCGGGCCGAGGGCGCGGCGCTTCGCCTCGTCAACATACAGGTATCCCAGCGAGACCGCTGCCGCCTGCCGCACCTCGGGGACTTCATCCTTCAGCGCTTCGACCAACGGACCGATCGCCGGCGGGTAAGGGATCCTGATCGCCCCGGCCGCCACCCGCCGAACGAAAGCGTCCTTGTCCGTCAGGGCGGCGACCAGGGCGTCGAAGTCCTCCGCCTCGTGGACGGGGTCGTGCAGCGTCGGCAGGGCCTGGGCGGCGCGCTCGCGGAGAGGCGACTTGCCCCCCGCGATGGCCGCCAGCAGCGGCTTGACCGCCGGCGGGCCCATTCCCTTCAGCGCGTTCCTAGCGGCGGTGTGCACGTCCGGCTCGGGGTCCTCCAGGGCCGCGATCAGCGGCCCGACGGCCTTGCCGGCCCTGAGCTTACCCAGCCCGGCGGCCGCGAGCCTCCGGACCTCCTTGTCCGCGTCCTTCAATGCCGCTATCAACGGATCAACGGCCTTCGGGCTGCCCGACCGGATCAATCCCCTGGCCGCGTACATGCGGACGCTGGCATTCTCATCGCGGATGGCCCCAAGCCATCCCTTAAGCATCGCGGCCCGGATGCGACGCACGTGTTCGGTGCTGAGCTTCTCGGCGCCCGCTGGAAGCTCGGCGCGCGCCCTGAGAGCTTCGGGGACGTCGTATTCCAGCAGCTGGGCCGCGCGCCACCTGGCCTCCCTCGAACCGTCCTTCATTGCCCCCACCAGCGAGTCCGCGATGCGGCATACCATGTCCCCCGGCACGGCCGGCAGCTCGACCTTCAAGCCTTGGCCCGGCAAGTGACGTAGCCCGACCGCCCCACGGCACCATCCCGCCACGACCCCCGCCGCCAGGCCCCCCACGGCGCTTTGGCGAAAGGGCAGATGGTGCTCCGGCGGCATCTCGATCATTACCTTGCCTTCATCGCCCAGCATGCCGGCCACGAACGGCACGGCCGGGGCGGCCCTTCCCCCCATCCGGCCCAAGGCCTGCAGAGCCTCCCACCGCTGCCGGGGCTCCGCGGAGTACAGTTTGCGGATCTCCTGTGCGACCTGCTCCTCGACGCCCTGGGGAAGTTGAGCTTGGGGAATCGTCGGCTCGCCCGCGGCCGCGCCCCACACCAGCAGGATAGCCAGCAATTCAACTCCGAACGCCCGCATTCGCGGCTCCTTGCCGCCGTTGCCCCCCC
>LJUF01000140.1 GCA_001303665.1 Phycisphaerae bacterium SM23_33
CCCGCCGGGCTGGGATGATCTAGCTAAAGCTGGCGCCTGGAATTCCGATGATGCTAGCAAAGCGTATTCAGGCGGAGTGTGTCCACAGACCCATGCGGCGGAAAGAAGTGCTCACAACCGGGGAAGTTGCCAGGATCTGCCACGTGGCCCCGCGCACGGTCAGCAAGTGGTTCGACAGCGGCAAGCTGAAGGGGTACCGAATCCCCGGCAGCCGGGACCGGCGGATCCCGCTTTCCCAACTGCTCCAGTTCATGCGGGCCTATGGCATGCCCCTGCAGGAGCTGGAGGGCAACACCACCCGGGTGCTGGTGGTGGACCCGGCCAGAGACGCCGCCTCCGCCCTGGCCGAGAGCCTGTCGCGGACAGACCGCTGCGAGGTCCGCACCGCGGCCAACGACTTTGAGGCCGGCCTGGTGGCCGGCAGCTTCCACCCTCACGTCATCTTCGTGGACGTCGTCTCGGAGTCCATTGACGCCCGGGAGATCCTCAGGAACCTTCGGGGCAATCCCGACCTGGCCGCCGCCCACGTCGTGGCCCTGGCCGGGGCCCTGACCCGGGGGCAGAGAGAGGTCCTGCTGCGCAAGGGGTTTGACCAGGTCCTCTGCCGGCCCTGCGCCGTGGAGGACCTGCTCGCCGCCGTCGAAGAGGCGATGAACCTGGTTTCCTGATTCTCCCCGGCCGCGCCCGCCCGCCGTCCGCCCCTGGCCACCCGCGTGCCCGCGTCGGCGTTTTGCGCGCGGGCATGGCGGCCCCGATGCATATCGGGGCCGCTGGCGGTTGCCTGTCGCCGGCCCGCCCCCTACAATGGCGGCCATGAAAACGCAAAGGCATCTACTGCTGATGGCGTGCTGCGCCGGCCTGCTGGCCGGCTGCGGCGATACGGCCGGCTTCCTGGTCAAGCCGGTCCCGACGGACCAGCGGCTGCAGGAGGCCGTGGTGCAGACCGAAGGGGGCTGGACCTCCGCCAAGATCGCCCTGCTGGACGTGGACGGGCTGATGATGAACCGGCGGAGCGGCGGCTGGTTCGCCTCCGAGGAGAACCCCGTCAGCCTGCTGCTGGAGAAGCTGGACAAGGCCAGGAACGACGGCAACGTGAAGGCCGTCATCCTGCGGATCAACTCCCCGGGCGGGACGGTGCAGGCCTCCGAGACGATGCACGGGGCGGTGAAACGCTTCCGCAAGGACAGCGGCAAGCCGGTCATCGCCTGCATCACCGACGTGGGGGCCTCGGGGGCGTATTACCTGGCCTGCGCGGCGGAAAAGATCATCTGCCAGCCCAGCAGCATCAC
The DNA here is from genome assembly GCA_001303665.1 of Phycisphaerae bacterium SM23_33. Lineage (GTDB taxonomy): Bacteria > Planctomycetota > Phycisphaerae > SM23-33 > SM23-33 > SM23-33. The sequence continues at coordinate 1,290 of LJUF01000140.1, forward strand.
CGGCTCCATCGGGGTGGTGGTTCAGACGGTCAGCTTTGCCGGCACCATGAAGATGCTGGGCATCAGCGCCGACGCCGTCACCTCCGGGCCGCTCAAGGTCATGGGCAGCCCGCTGAAGGACCTCTCCCAGGAGGAGCGCAAGGTCTTCCAGGCGATGGTGGACGAGTTCTACGACCGCTTCGTGGAGGTGGTGGCCGAGGGCCGCCGCGGCCTGAGCCCCCAGAAGGTGCGTGCCTTGGCCGACGGGCGGGTGTACACCGGGCGGCAGGCCCTGGAGCTGGGGCTGGTGGACGCCCTGGGCGACCTGCAGCCGGCCGTCGCCGATGCCAAGAAGGCCGCCGGCATCGAGCGGGCCAAGGTGGTCATGTATCACCGCCCGCTGGGGTATCGCGCGAACGTGTATTCGGCCTCGGTCGCGCCGGCCCCGACCATGCAGATCAACCTGCTCAACCTTGACGGCGGGGAGCTGCTGTTCCTGCGCCGGCCCAGCTTCCTGTATCTTTGGAGCACCGACCTTCCGCCCGCCGGTTCGCTGCACGGGCTGCCGCAAGAAGATCGCGATCGACGAGGCCTTCGCCGGCGGGGTCTGCCGCTGCCCGTACTGCGGCCAGCTCAACACCGTCGCCAGCGGCCGAAAGCGGGGGGCGCCGGCCGCCGCCCGCCCGGACCGGCCCGACCTGCCTGCCGCCCCGCTCGCCGCCGATCAGCCCGCCAAGTCGCCCGCCAGCCTACCGCAGGTGGGCAGGCCCGCCGGGCCCGTGCCCGTCGCCAGGCCGGTGATGATCCAGGGCGTCGTCGCGACCGTCCTGGCCGGGCTGCTCCTGCTGCTGCTGGCCTTCACCGGCGTGTTCCTCTACCACTTGTCGCCCCGCGGCGGCCGCGGCGGCAAAATTCCCCCGCCGCCGGTCAACCCCATCCTTCAGGCCGGGCCGCGGGTGGCCGGAATGAAAATCCAAACGCCCGTGGTCTACGTGCTGGACGGGGGCTCGGGCACGGGGGGGCTGTTTGACCTGGGGGCGGCCGTGGTGCGGCATTCCGTCCGGGGACTGGAAGCCAGGGACCGATTCAACGTCATCTTCGTCAGCGAGGAAGGCATCGAGCAGATGGGCGAAGCCTGGGCCGCCGGCGGCCAGCCCGGTGACAGGAAAATCAAGGCCTTCCTGGCCGGGAAAGCGACCGTCGGCGCCAGCGACCTGGCGGGGGCCGTCGCCCAGGCGATAGCGGCCTCGCCCAGGACGGTGGTGGTGCTGGCGGGCAAGGCCCCGCATGAGCCGGCCGCCCTGGCCCGGAAGGCCAAAGAGGCCGGCGTGCGCGTCTGCGGCGTAAGCCTGGGGGCCTACGCCGACGTGGACGAGGCCATGAAGCGGCTGGCCGAACCGACGGACGGCTGGCTGCGCTCGTTGACCAAGGACCAACTGCTGGGCTGGCTGGAGGAGGCCCCGCCGCTGCCATGACCGCGCTGCTGAGGGCAGGTGCATGATCATCATCGGCGAGAAGATCAACGCCACGCGGAAGTCGATTGCCGCCGCCATCCAGGCCAGGGACGGCGAGCACATCATCCAGGTCGCCAGGGAGCAGGTGGCCGCCGGGGCCGACTACCTCGACCTCAACGGCGGCAGCCCCCAGCCGCAGGCGGAAGTGGAGAACATGAAGTGGCTGGTGGAGCTGGTGCAGGCGCACGTGGAGGTGCCGCTGTGCATCGACTCGGCCAACCCGGCGGCCATCGAGGCGGGGCTGTCGCTGGCCAAGGCCAAGCCCATCGTGAATTCGGTTTCGCTGGAGCCCGGCCGGCTGGAGAGCCTGCTGCCGATCCTCTCGGCCCGCGAGTGCATGGTGATCGGGCTGTGCATGTCCGAGGAGGGCATGCCGACGGGGACGGACGACCGGCTGGAGCGGGCCGGCCGGCTGGTCGAAGCCCTCACCGGCGCGGGCAAGCAGATGGATGAGATCATCCTGGACCCGTGTTTCCTGCCGGTGTCGGCCCAGCCCGGCGCCGGGCGGGCGGTGTGCGAGGCCATCGCCCGCATCCGCCGGGAGTTCCCGCCGGTGCACGTGGGCGGGGGGCTGTCGAACGTTTCGTTCGGCCTGCCCCAGCGCAGGCTGGTCAACCTGGCGATGGTCGTCTCGGCCGTGTATTGCGGCATGGACGCGGCCCTGATCGACCCCGGCTCGCCGATGATGCTGCCGCTGATCCTGGCCGCCGAGGTCGTCACTGGGGCCGACGAGTGGTGCGCCCAGTACGTGGCGGCCTACCGCCAAGGCAGGCTGGGTCAGGCGGCGCCATGAGGGACAAGGCCAAGGGCATCTTCGAGCTGCCGCACGACCGCGTCGAATGCGAGGTGCAGGCCCCCTGCCTGCTGACGGAGGCGGCTGTCCGGGCCGGCGTCATCCTCAACGTCGCCTGCGGCGGCAAGGGCACCTGCGGCGGCTGCGCGGTGGACCTGCTGGGCGGGCGCTTCGCCGCCGACGGCGGCGCGGAAATCGCCCTTCCGGCCGGGGCCGCCAGGCGGGTGCTGTCCTGCCAGACGCACGTGCTGGCGGGGGAGTTCCACGTCCGCGTGCCGCGTCACAGCCTGGTCGAGGCCGGCGAAGAGATCGTCATGGACTTCGCCCACGCCCCCTCGGTCTCGCTGCGCCCGCCGGTCCGGAAGGAGTACCTGCGGCTGCGTCCGCCGGAGCTGCGCGACCAGCGCGGCGACATCGAGCGGATCATCGGCGCCCTGCGCCGCCGCGGCTACGCCGGCGAGATCATCGCACCTCACGCCGCGGCCCGCTCGGCCGGGCTGGTCGCCCGGGCCGCGTACAAGCTCACCGTCACCGTCGTCGGCGACCACGGCGCCTGGCACATCATCCGGCTGGAGGAAGGCGACACCACCGGCTGCCTGTACGGGGCGGCCGTGGACGTCGGCACCACCACGGTGGTCGTGACCCTGGTGGACCTCAACACCGGAAAGGCCGTGGACGCCGCCAGCAGCTACAACCAGCAGATCATCCGCTGCGACGACGTCGCCAGCCGCATCAGCTACGCTTCCGACCCCCAGCGGGCCCAGGAGCTGCGCGAGCTGGTGGTCGACGGGACCGTCAACCGGCTGCTGAGGCTGCTGACGCACCGGCACGGGCTGGCCGGCGACGACGTCGCCCACATGACCGTGGCGGGCAACACGGTCATGACGCACCTGTTCTGCGGGCTCTCGCCCACCGGCCTGGGGGCGGTGCCGTTCGCCCCCATCAGCAACTTCCCCGGGCCGTATCGCGCCGGGCTGCTGAACGTGGCCATCAACGCCCAGGCCTTCGTGGACATCTTTCCCTCCGCGGCGGCGTACGTGGGCGGCGACGCCACCGCGGACATGTACGTCTGCGGCCTGGCCAGGCGCGACGAGCTGAACGTGCTCATCGACATCGGCACCAACGCCGAGATCGTGGTGGGCAATCGCGACCGGCTGATCGCCTGCGCGGCCCCGGCCGGGCCCGCCTTCGAGGGCCACGGCCTGAGCTGCGGCATGCGGGCGGCCGCCGGGGCCATCGAGTCGTTCCGGCTGGGCGGGCTCAGCGATCCGCCCCGATACACCGTCATCGGCGGGGACAAGCCGGCGGGCGTGTGCGGCTCGGGGCTGATTGATTTCGTCGCCCAGGCCTTCGCCGTGGGGGTCATCTCCAGCGCCGGCCGCTTCACCGACCGCGCCCGCGCCCGCTGCCCGCGCATCCGCAAGCTCCGCCGCAATGAGGCCGAGATTCCGGCCTACGAGATCGCCCCGGCCGAGCAGACCGACGACGGCCTGGCCCCCATCCTCATCACCGAGCGCGACATCGCCACGCTGCTCCAGGCCAAGGGCGTCATCTACGCCGCCTTGCAGATGGCCATGAAGCATTTCGGCAAGGGCTTCGCCGACATCCACCGCTTCTACCTGGCCGGCGGGTTCGCCAAGCACATCGACCCCGACAACGCCGTCACCATGGGCCTGCTGCCCGACATCGACCGCGGCAAGTTCACCTTCCTGGGCAACGGCTCGCTGGGCGGGGCGTTCCTGGCCCTGATCGACGAGGACGTGCGGCGGGAGCTGCCGCACCTGGCCGCCGCCCCGGCCGTCATCGAGCTCAACCTCGACCCGGAGTTCATGGACGCCTACACCCTGGCCATGTTCCTGCCCAACGGCGACCCGAGCCTGTTTCCCACCGTCAAACCCGCGAAGTGAGCACCCATTGCGATTTCGGATGGGGGACTGCTGTGGGGCTGCGCGACAACTATTTCGGCGGCTCGGACTTGCGGTAGGAAGCCTTATTCATCTCCCACCATCTCTGCCACTGGCTGACGATGACGGCCTTTTCCTCCAGGGAGGCGGACTGATCATACGGCCACTTCTTCCCGGTCAGCGCCGACAGCGCGCCCGCGACGGAGTGGCGGGCGTCCTCTCCCTGCATGGGCAGGGCCGCGATCAGCGCGGCGATCGTCTCGAAGCAGCGGTCGCCCACGTAGCCGATCGCCCGGGCGGCGGTGCGCCGGATCTGCGGGTTCGAATCCTGCGCCAGCCTGCGGAGGATCGGCAGGTGGGAGCGGTCGGGGTTGCCGCGGGCGAGGGTCTCGGCCACCGCCGCCCGCACGCGCCACTCGTCGCTTTCCACGCCGGCCTTGAGCAGCTCCGGCGGCACCTGTTTGCGGAACTTCAGGTAGCCCATGATGGCCCAGGCGCTCAGCCCGGCGTCCTCGGCGCTGACCGCCCGCTGGTTCAGCGCCTTGTCAAACGGCTCGCTGCGGAGCTTCAGGCCGTGATAGGCCGCCGCGCAGCGCACGCCGGGATCGGCATCGCCCAGGCAGGCGATGAGGGCGGCGGCGGCCTCTTGCCCGCCGATGTCAGCCAGGGCGGCCACCGCCCACATCCTGCCGAAGTAGGGGGCCTCGGTGTCGGCGGCGATTGAAATCAGCGTCGCCGCCGCCGGCCGGCCGATCTGCACCGCGTCGCCGTGGGCCAGCTTCGCGCTCCAGGCGTCCTTCTTCAGCCGCGCGGCCAGATCGTCGAGGATGCGCCGCTGCCTGTCGGCCGGCAGCTTGCCGAAATCCGCCAGGCCCAGATCAACGCGGATGGTGCTGCTGACCAGGCTGACGGCGCCCTCGCCCGGGCGCGGCAGGTAGGCGACGTATTTGACCCTTACCGGCCCGGGCTTGAGGACTTCGCCGACGCTGCCGGCCGGGGCCGCCGGCCGCGGCTGACCGCCGACCGTCTCCAAGGGGTAGCCCTTGACCAGAGGCAGGCGCGGGTTGTAGGCGAAGGCCTTCAGCTCCGACACGTCCACCGCCCGCAGTTGGAGGACCTGTCCTTCGGCGAGCCGGGCCGGCCAGCCCGGCTGGCCCCTGGCGTGGAAGATCTTCTCGGTGTAGTGGGCCGTCTTGCCCTGGGCCAGCAGCAGGTAGCCGAAGAGGTCATCGGCGGGGGGCAGCGTGGCCGGCAGCTTGCCGGTGTTGCGGATGGCGAAGTCCACGTCCATCCTGCGAGCGAGCAGCCAGCGTCCGACCGGCGCGGCCGAGACCGACAGGCCTGCGTTGGTCTGGCCCCATTGCCTCTCGGCCGGGGCGGTGGCGGGGGCTGTCGCCTGTGCCGGCGCCGCGGCCGCCGCCAGCCAGATGGCCACGAGTGTCAGCACGTGCATCACGTCAGCATGCTACTTGTCCGCGGCGAGCACGGTCAAGCAGCCGGCCGGTGCGGCTTGTAGCGCCGGGGCAAATCTGTTACTGTCTTCCGCGCCATGGGCATCAGTCAAAAGCGGCTCAGTGACAATCTTCAGCGCGTGGCCGACAACATCGCCGCAGCGGCCGGGCGCGTCCGCCGCGACCCCGCCAACGTCCGCCTGGTCGCGGTGACGAAGTCCGCCGACCTGGACGACGTCAAGGCCCTCATCGAGCTGGGCGTGGTGGACATCGGCGAGAGCCGCGTGCAGCAGCTGACCGCCCGGGCCGAACAGATCGGCCAGTGGCTCGCCCGCCGGCGCAAGGCAGGCCCGGCGGAGGTCCGCTGGCACATGGTGGGCCATCTCCAGCGGAACAAGGTCAGGCACGTGCTGCCGTGGGCGAGCACCATCCACTCGGTGGACTCGCTCCGCCTGGCCGAGGAGATCGCCAACCGGGCCGCTCAGGCCCAACGCTCCGTGGACGCGCTGCTCCAGGTCAACTGCTCGGAGGAGCCCCAGAAGTTCGGCGTGGCGGTCGGGGCCGCCGCCCACCTGGCCGAGCAGGTCTGCACGCTCAAGACCCTCCGCCTGATCGGGCTGATGACCATGGGCCCGCTGGTTTCCGATCCCGAGAAGGCCCGCCCCGCCTTCGTCCGCCTGCGCGAGATCTTCGAGGAGATGCGCAACGAGAAGATCGGCGGCAGGGACTTCTGCCACCTGTCCATGGGCATGACCCAGGACTACCAGGTCGCGGTCGAGGAAGGCGCCACCATCGTCCGCATCGGCACGGCCCTGTTCGAGTAGCCCTTCACCGCGGAGATCGCAGAGGCCCTTCGGGCGGTGAGCTCACCCGCCCAGGGCCTGGATGATCGCCTGGCAGAAGGCCGGCAGATCGTCGGGCTTGCGGGAGGTGATGACGTTGCCGTCCACGACGCATTCCTCGTCCACCCAGTTCGCCCCGGCGTTGATCATGTCGTGCCGGATGGCGACGAAGCTGGTGGCCCGGCGGCCCTTCAGGGCGTCGGTGCAGCAGAGCATCCAGCCGCCGTGGCAGATGGCCGCCAGCACCATGCCGGTCTTGGCGCAGTCCTGGATGAAGCGGATCATCGTCTCGTCGCGCCGCATGTGGTCCGGGGCCCAGCCGCCGGGGATGATTACGGCGTCGAAGTCGCCGGCCTTTACCTCGGCCGCCGCGGCGTCGGCCCCGCAGGGATAACCGAGCTTGGACGGATACGTCGCCCCGGCCTTGGGGCCAACGCGCACGACTTCGGCCCCTTCCTCCTTCAGCCGGTAGTACGGATACCAGACCTCCAGCTCCTGGTATTCGCTGTCCACCATGAGGGCGATCTTCTTGCCTTTGAGTTTCATGACGTGCTCCTACGCGCCGACCGGCTCGAACCCGAGCTGGAAGAACTCATTGGGGTTGTTGAACAGCCAGTCGGCGGCGACCTGGCGGGCCTCGTCCAGCCCCAGCCAGCCGTCGTCCACCATCTCGGCCAGGGCGGCGGCGATGTTGTCCCGGGCGATGATCAGGTGCCCGCAGGCGTACTCCAGGTGCCCGTAGTCGCCGCCGAAGCCGAGGATCTTGGACTGCGGCACCGTCACCACCGCGTCGGCGAGGGTGCGGCGGGCGTAGCGCGAGTCGATGACGTGCAGCCAGCAGCAGTCCAGGGCCACGTTGGGGTAGTTCTTGCCCAGGAACAGCCAGTCGCCGGCGTAGGGCCAGTTGCCGTGGAACAGGTCAAAGCGGACGTCCTGGTGCAGCTCCAGCACCGAGCGGAAGTGGGCGGCGTTGGTCTTGGTCACGTCGTTGCGGATGCCGGCCATGTGCCCGGTGTGGATCTGCACCGGCAGGGCCAGCTCGCGGGCGATCCGCATCAGCGAGTGGAACAGGAAATCGTCCAGCGGCTTGGCCGCAGGAAAGCCCAGTGACCGGCGCGGGTCGTCCATGATGGAGCCGAACAGCCGCTCGGCCTCGGGGCGGGTGCCGCTTTCGTATTGGATGATGCGGCTGTAGGCGGACTGGTCCTTGATGCCGACGGCCCCGCGGGCCTTCATCTGCGAGCAGAACTCGCGCAGGGCGTCCACGTACTCGTCCAGGCAGGTGACCTTCCGGCCGACCCGGCCGGCTCTCTCCTGCACGGCATTGAAGTCGCGGACGGCGTGCAGCTCCGGGGCGGCGATGAGCAGCCGCAGCCGCTCGTGCAGCGGCGACTCACCGGCCAGGAACTTCTTCCAGTCCAGCCAGACGTTGACCAGGCAGCAGCGGATGCCGTGGCGGTCCATGCGCTCGTCGAAGGCCCTCTTGTCGCGCAGGTCGATGAGCCGGCCGGTGAGGCCCTTCATCGTCTCCAGCGAAATCTCCTCCACGCCGTACTCGTTCTTGAGGATGAGTTTCGTCACGCGGGCGTAGGCGGTGTGCTGCATCCTCCGCCAGGCCTGCTGGAAGACCGGCCATTTCTTCTCGGTGGGGATTTCGCCGTTCTGGAGCATCTGGCCGGCTTCCTCGCCGGCCGCCGACATGATGTCGCTGTGGACGTAGCCGCTGGTCAGCGACTTGATCGGCTCTTTGTGGCCTTCCTGCGAAGCCGGGCCGGTGAAGTGCTCGTGCGTGTCGATGACGGGGATGGTCTCGATGTCCGCCCTGAGTCTTTCGTAGGTCTTTCCTGTCGGCATGTGGCTCTCCTGTGCAGTGGAGCAGCAACTATCCCCAGCGTCGCCGGCCCCGTCAAGCGCCCTTCCCCGAGCCCGATGGACCGAGAGCCGCCGGATTTCCCAAAGCTTCTTGGCCGCCGTGCCGAATGTGTTATACTGATGCCGACCTGGGGATGTAGCTCAGTTGGGAGAGCGGCTGGTTCGCAATCAGCAGGTCAGGGGTTCGAGTCCCCTCATCTCCATCCGCCTTCGCCCGGCCGCCAAGCGGCGGCCGGGCCGAGTTTCGCAGGACTTCGTCCTGCCAGGTCAGCGCAAGGGCAGATCCATGCGGTACGTATATTTGCTGCGCAGTGGTTCCTCCCCTACTGAAACGTATGTGGGCATCACGGCTGAGCTGAAGACGCGCCTTCGGCAATACAACGCGGGCAACTCCCCGCACACATGTAAGTTCAGGCCTTGGGAGTGCGTGGTTGCCGTCGGCTTCCAGGAGGATCGCCGAGCGGAAGCCTTCGAGCGGTACCTGAAGTCAGGCTCGGGAAGGGCTTTCGCCAGGCGCCACTTCTGGTAGAGACGGCTTGGATCACAGCTGCACTCACTCCATCCGCCTTCGCCCGGCCGCCAAGCGGCGGCCGGGCCGAGTTTCGCAGGACTTCGTCCTGCCAGGTCAGCGCAGCGAATGAAGGAGGTTGGGCTTCGCGCTGCGGCGGCTCACGGATTCCCGCCGGCATCGCGCCGGGGGCGCGGGTCAATTCCAGGCCCCTGGGTCGGCCGGGCGCCAGGGTCCTGCTGCCCCCGCTTCCGCGGCTTTGCCGGGTGTGTGCGTTTCCACCACGCCCGCCATTCCGCCGCCGTGCCGAAGTACCTGCCGGTCAGGTCCTCCAGCAGGCTGATGCCCGGATCGGCATATCCCTGGCCCTGCCGCGACGCGGTCGCGTCAATCATGGTGCCGATGTACTCCCTGCGGCCGTGGCGGACCATCAGCTCGGCCGCCCACAGCTTGTAGCATCCGCTGGGCTCGTTGTCGGTGTCGGCGATGGCCTGAAGGAGCCGGAGGGCCTCTTCCCTGCGGCCCAGCTCCAGATACGCTGCGGCCGCGCTGAAGCGGACGAAGACGTTGCCCGAGTCCGTCAGACGCTTGGCCGGCTCGAGCAGGCCCTCGTCCTTGGCCGCGGCCAGTGCGGTCACCGCCCAGCCGGCGCGCGGATGGTCGGGCTCGGACAGCATCTTCCGCAGGCGTGCCAGCGAGTCGGGGTCGTTGGGCCGGCACAGCCCCACCATCGGCACCTCGTACGATCCCGGCAGCTCCTGCTTCTTCAGGAAGATCCCGTGCTGTCGCAGACGGTGGACGGCCTGCCATCGAATCTTGGGGCAGGGGTCCTTCAGCAGATATCGCAGGAACGGCGGGTACAGCCGGCTGTCGCGGGGATGGAAGTAGGTCAGCTCCGTGAGCACGTCCAATCGCACGGCCGGCTCTTTGCTGCGCATGCGGGCTTCGAAGTGCCGCACCAGGCGGGCGATCTCCGGGAACTGCCTCTCCAGGGCGGCCGGCTCTTCCGCGCGCGGGGCTGCCTCGAGGCAGCAGCAGACTGCGGCCAGCATCAGTGCGGCGACGAGGTTCTTGACGATCGTCATGGCGGGTTTCCTTTCCGCTTTCTTGGACGCACGTCGTGGCGGCGGGTTCCGAGGGCTCGGCGCCGGCCGGCGGCGCAGAACTCACGCCCGTACCGGCGTCCGGCGCCGCCGGCCGAGAGCGAGGGGAATCACACCGCTCTCGACGGTCTTGAACTCGCACCGGCCGCACTTGCCCGTCAGCAGGTCGTAGTCCCGCAGGCGCCGAAGAACCTCCGAGTTCTCCCAGATTCCCGCCAGGTCCCTTTCCAGGATGCTGCCGCAGGAAACGGGCAGGTATCCGCAGGGGAAGACCTCGCCGCTGTGGCTGACGAAGATCACGCCCACGCCGGCGAGGCACCCCCGGCTGCGAATGCCGGACCGGACACGCTCGGCGCCGTCGTCGTCGGCATGGCGGGTGAGCCACTGCTTGGCGACGCGATAGTAGTGCGGGGCGCAGGTGGCCTTCAGCTCGATTTCGCCGCCCGCCTGGCGCCGGACGACCCACTCCAGCACTGACTCGCATTCGGTGGGGGCGAGGAATTCGTCTTCGGACATGGCCATGCCGCAGCCGACCGGCACCAGCAGGAACAGGTGCAGGGCCACCGCGCCCAGCCGGCCCGCCAGGGCGTATAGCCGGGGCAGCTGCCCGACGTTCGACTCGCAGATGGTGGCGTTGATCTGCACGGCCGCGCCGGCCTGGCGCAGGGCCTTGATGCCGCTGATGGCGGCCTCGAACGCCCCCGGCACGCCGCGGAACCTGTCGTGCGAGCTGGCCTCGGCGGCGTCGAGGCTGACCGAGACGCGGTGAAACCCGGCCGCCGCGACCCGCCCGGCCAGGGGCGGATCGACCAGCGTGCCGTTGGTCGCCAGGGCCGTCATCAGGCCCTTGTCTTTGGCATGGCGGGCCAGCTCCGCCCAGTCATCGCGGAGCAGGGGCTCGCCGCCGGAGAAGACGAAGATGGGCCGGCCCATGCCCGCGGCCGAGTCGATCACCCCTCGGGCCTGTTCCGTCGTCAGCTCGTCGCCGGGGTCGTGGTCGGGGTGCAGCCGGCGGCAGTGGACGCACGACAGGTTGCACCGCCCCGTTGACTCCCAGAACAGCAGTCGGAGCCGGTGGCTGTCGCCGTGTCGGTTTTCGTTTCCGGGGCACATTGAGTCTGTCACGCCAGGTTAGAGGTGAGAGGTTAGAGGTCAGGGATCGTTTTGGCGCTCACCTCGCTTCCAGAGAGCGTTGGATGGCTCGGAGCATTCTGCTGGATTCGTTGTACTCACCGATAAGACCGGCAAACTGGGCCTTGGAAATATACCTTTTTTGTGGGCGACCATGACATGGTGCTGTGTCTCGCGAATTTCGCCCAGGGCCCGGTTTACAGACTCTAAATATATGTTTTTGTGCTTATTGTTGAAACCTTCGGCCAGGTTTGCCGGGGCCGAGTTGGACGATCGTCGGACCTGCGAGCCCAGCTCGTAAAGCTCAAACTTCGGGAAACTCAGCGAGACGCCATGCACCCGAAGATGCAGCTCCACCAGTCTCCTGTAGACCTTCAGATCCCGGACTCTCGAAATCCTTGGCATCGTCTCTCGTCCTCGGTCGCAGCTTTCGGGCTCCTACTCTAACCTCTCACCTCTCACCTCTTACCTCCTGGTCGGTCAGGTAGCAGGCGGGGTCGTCGGCCCAGGTCTCGCCGGTGGCGGCCTCGGCCCGGGCGCGGAAGTTCCCGTTGCACAGCTCCAGCCAGCGGCAGCGAGCGCAGCGGCCGGTCAGCGGTCTGGGGCGGCGGCGGAGCCCAGCCAGCAGCTCGATGGACTCGTCGTTCCAGATTTCGCTGAAGGGCCGCCGGCGGACGTTGCCCAGCACCTGCGTCGGCCAGAACTGGTCGGGCGTGACGTCGCCGTCAGACCGGACGCATGCCAGGCGCACGCCGCTGGCGTTGCCCCCGTTGGCCCGCAGCAGCTCCAAGGCCGCGGCCGCCCGGTCGGGGTCCTCGCGCAGCAGACGGAGAACGACATATGGCCCGTCGGCGTGGTTGTCCACGGTGAGGACTTCGGGCTGCCGGCCGGCGGCGTGCTCGGCCGCCGTCAGGT
>LJUF01000005.1 GCA_001303665.1 Phycisphaerae bacterium SM23_33
CAGGAACCTGCCCGAGGCGGTCCAACTGTGCCAGCTGATGGATCGGGCCGGCCGAAAGCTCGCCGCCGGCACCCAGAGACGGTTCATGAGCGGCTACCGTCGGGCGCGGCAGATGCTCGGGCGGCTGGGGAAGTTGCACCTGGCCCAGGTCCATTACCAGTTCAACTTGGGCCCCAGCCTCACCTGGCATGGCGACCGGGCCGCCGGCGGCGGGGCCCTGATCGAGCTGGGCTATCACATGTTCGACCTGGCCATCTGGCTGCTGGGCCTGCCCGAGACGCTGTACGCCATCGCCGGCACCGGCCAGCGGGCGGCGGCACGCGAAGACCTGCCCGTGTACGACTCCGACGATACGGCGGTGGCCGTCCTTCGCTACCCCGGCAAGGCCGCCACCACGGTCACCGTCACCCGCTGCTTCAGCCCCGTGGACGAGGGGCTGAGGCTCTACGGGCAGGCCGGCACCCTCTCGGCCGGGCCCAACCAGTGCGTGCTCCGCGACCGCGACGGCAACGTGCTGGACAGCTTCGGCGAGGACGAGCCGCTGGCGGCCGTGTTCTCCAGGATGATCGACTCCTTCGCCCGGGCGGCGGCGGAAGACGCCCCCCGATACGAATGCTCCGGCTGGGAGAGCCTCCCGGCCATGGCGGCGGTGGACGCGGCCTACCTTTCGGACCAGACCGGCCAGCCGGAATCACCCGGGGCCATGCTGGCCAACTACAACGTCACCAGCCAGGATTACATGAAGTGCACCCCGACAGAAGAGCTTCCGCCATGAACCGAAGCCGGATCAACGCCATCATCCAGGAGTTTCTCGACTTCGCCGAGTCGCATCAGTTCTTCTTTCCGGCCTGGGCGCGATACACGCCGCCGCAGTGGGCCCGGACCGGGCCGGAGGCCGACGAAATTCGCCGCCACCAACTCGGCTGGGACGTGACCGATTTCGGCAGCGGCGAATTCCTGAAGACGGGCCTGGCGCTGTTCACCCTTCGCAACGGCCGGCCCGGGGGGGCGGACCCGAAGGCAAAGGACTACTGCGAAAAGGTCATGATGGTCCGCGAAGGCCAACTGACCCCCTGCCACTTTCATTTCTCCAAGATGGAAGACATCATCAACCGCGGGGGCGGGCGGCTGGTGATCAGGCTCCACAACGCCACCGGCGAGGAGGGTTTGGACGAAGAAAGCCAGGTCTGCGTCCAGGTGGACGGCATGACCCGGACCTTCCTGCCCGGCGGGGAACTCCTGCTGGCCCCCGGCGAGTCGGTGTCGCTGCCGCCTTACCTGTACCACGCCTTCTGGGGCCAGCCAGGCCTGGGGCCCGTGCTGGTCGGCGAGGTCAGCCGGGTCAACGATGACACCCGCGACAACCGCTTCCTGGAGCCGCTGCCGCGCTTCCCCGCCATCGAAGAGGACCAGCCCGCCCGGTTCTGCCTCTGCAACGAATACCCGCCGCCCGGCATCGGCATGTAGCTGGGTGCCGGGCGGGCTGAAGGTCCGCGTTCATCCCGGCCAGCCTTGCCCCGCCGGCTATCCGTTCCCCTCCGGGGGCAGGCCCCAGGTGTGCCCCTGCAACCGGGGCAGGCGGGCTCGGTCGGTCATGTCGGACTTCAGGGGCGTGATGGTTATGAACCCCCCGGCCAGGGCCTCCACGTCTGTTTCCTGCTCCTGCGGGCCGTGCTCGTACTGCTCGTTGAGCTGGAAGAGGGCGCTGCCGCCGGCCTGCTCCTCGCGGCGGTAGCTTTCGGTGATGGCGGCGGTTCCCTGGGGGACGACTTTCACCCCGCGGGGGCGGTCGGCCGAAAGCGCCGGCAGATTGACGTTGACCAATTCCCCTTCCGCCAGGCCGGCGGCCAGCAGGGCGTCGAGCACCCACCGGCAGAGGCGGCCGGCGCGGTGAAAGTCCATTTCGCCGCCGCGATCCAGGCTGAAGGCCACCGAGGCGATTCCCAGCAGGGCCCCCTCGGCGGCGGCGGCCACCGTGCCGCTGTAAAAGACGTTTACCCCGGTGTTGGCGCCGGGGTTGATGCCGGCCAGCAGCAACTGCGGCGGGGCCTCCATGAGCTCGCGGACGGCCAGCTTGACGCAGTCGGCCGGGCGGCCGGAAACGCCGTAGCCCCAGAACCGCCCGTCCACGTGCACCCGCTGGCAGGCGATGGGGGCATGCAGGGTGATGGACCGCCCGGCGGCGGACTGGGGCGAGTCCGGCGCGACCACCGTGACCTCGCCCAGGTCCTCCACCGCGGCTCGCAGGGCGGCCAGACCCGGCGCCAGGATGCCGTCGTCGTTGACCAGGAGGATTCGCATCGGGCGGGTGAGTCTATCCCCCCGCCGGCGGGCCTGTCAAATCCGCCGGCCATTTCCTCTCCCCGGCGAAGGCCATACAATGCACCAGGCATGAAACAGGCCAAGGAAAGGGAACCGGCCATGGACAATTCATTTACCAGGCGCGTTCAGGCGGCCGCGGCCGCCGGATGGTGGGCCATCCTCATCCTCGCCCTCTGGATGATCGTCGCGTGGATCCTGGTCGTGGTGCTGCTGTCCAAAGAGCCGCAATGGGTGCTGAAGTTGCTGGGCGGCCAGATGACTTGGCCCACCCTGCGGACCGTATACGTGTGGGGCTTTGCCGCGATGAAGCTGATGCTTTGGGCGTTCCTCACCGTGGTGATCTGGCTGACGCTGTGGGGACGGCGGTTAAGAAAGGCCGATTGACCGCCGCCACCTCCACGCCCCCGCAGGGCGGTTGCCGGATCCCAGCCAGTCGGCCGGGCTCACTTGCCCTGCTCCTGGAGGTACTCCTGTGTTCGAGCCAACTGGGCCCGGAATTGCTCCACGGGCAGCCACTCCACGCGGCCGTCCACCAGAAGGACGCGGGTGCAGCGGTCGTCGTTTAGCTCCGGCCGCTCGTAGGCCAGGATCATGTCGGGCGGCGACTGAGTGGTCATCATCGCCCCAAGGTAAACATAGTCAAACGGCCCCACGGGCTTGCCGGCCTCGTCCGTCTGCGGCTTCCGCTCGCCGCCGGGGCTGATCAGGGCGGCCGGCTCCAGGGCGCCGGAATCCACCAGCCGAAGCAAGTCGGGGGGAAACTGGCTCTTGTTGTCGGCGGCGTAGACGCGGCAGGCCTTGCCGATGGCCCTCAGGTTGTCTGCGGACAACTCTCGGCTGGCACGCATGCGAGCCGCGTGCAGGCTGGATATCAGGGCTTCGGCCACCATCGTGGGCACCGGCGTGCCCAGGAAGAACAGCCCCCCGCCGGGCAATGAGTTATACGATTCGATGCTGATCCCCTTGGGATCGGCCGTCACCGCGGTGATGCCCGGCCAGGCGTACTTTTCCAGTTTCGGCAGCGGCGGGAGGATGGCCGGCCTCAGCGCCGATCCCGTTTTTGCGGCCAGCGCGTTGGCGCGGGCGGTCCAGTCCAACAGCAGCATCCCGTAGCACTGCCGCAGCAGGTGCGGGGCGTCGACGTACATCAAGGCCGAGGGCCTGGCAGGGACCCTGTTCCGGAGTGCGGCAAAGGCCGGCAGCTCCGCCAGGGACTTCTCCGCAGTACCGCTTGTGGCCGCGATGATAACCTGAGGGAAGAGGGCAAGATAAAGCCGCCCCTTGAAAACGGCCCAGGCGGGCGCCAGGGGCGCCTTGGGGGCCTCTCCCACCCCGGATACGTAGTGGACCTCGACCGCCCCGGCCTTGATCGAAAGGACATCAAGGCCGCGAACCAACTCACCCACGCCCTTTTTCAGCGCCTCCTCGCACTTGCTCAGCGCGGCAGTGAACTTGGCCTCGTCCTTGAGGGAGACGCTCAGGATCGCGCCGGTGCCCAGCCCGCCCAGCGACGGGGCGCTGACCAGCGTCCAGTGGTCGCCCAGGTGAGCCAGCAGGTCCTTTTCGAGGTCCACACCCAGCCGCAGTCGGGCCAAGCCCAAAACCGTCTCCATCCTCCTGCCCAGGTCGCGGCCCACTGCGGCGGCCACCTGTCGGATCTCGCCCAGGCTTCGCAACGGGTCGGCCCGGAAGGTGAGCACCAGGTCGGCGTCGCCGGGCACGCCGGCCAGGGCCGTCGCCGGCAGGGCCTCTCCCGCCAGCGGCGCCAGCACCCCGCGATGGGGCGCGGGGCTGAAGACTCGCAGCTTCTCGTACAGGCCCCTGTCCACAATGTTGGCAGCCCCGGCCAGGGTCGTCGCGCCCTCCAGCCCCAGGGCCTTGCACAGCCGGCAGAACCGGCCCGGGACGGAGGGCCCCGTGGCCGCCGGGCCGGGGCCGGTGAGCTTTTCGGCCACCTGGTACGCACGGGCCAGGTCAACGTACAGGGCGATCTGCACCTGTTCCCCGGAAACCTCCTTCATGGCGGCGACAAACTCGGGCCTCTTGCCCAGCGGCTTGGCCTTGCCGCCGGCCAGGGCCTGCACGGTCTCCGGCGCCTTCGGGCCCACGGTCACGAAGAACAGGTTCCCGATGAACCCCATGCCGCACGGCCCGGCGCGGGTCTCGAAACGGTGGTAAGAGACGTCGCCGACGGCGGCCTGAGTGATCTTGAGTTTCCCGCGCCCGAGGGCCAGCATGGCCTGGAGCTCGCGGTTGAATTCGGCCCGCCCCTTTTCCAGGTCCACCAGCAGTGCCCCCACCGGGACCGCCTTGCCCGAACCCGGCGAGCCCTCGCCGGCTGGCAGCACGTCGAACAGGCCGACCGCACAAGGATGCTCCCAGGCGATCCCGCCCATCCCCCAAAGCCGATCCAGCAGGGCCTGGTCCTCTTTGTCAAGGCGAAGGCCGGCCGAGACGGCCGCTTGAAAAGCGCCGACGAGCTGTCGGGTGTCCTGCTCGGCGAGCATCTGGCCGAACATGGAGCCGTCGAAGGTGAGGCTCCGGCCGGCCCAGCCGACGTACAGAAGCGTCTCCTCGGGCAGCTTGTCTGCCAGCGGCGGCTGCGACCAGGCCGGCGCCGCCGGCGGGGCCAATACGCACAGCGCCAGCAGGATGCGTGCAGCCCTCATCAGCGTCTCCTATCGAGCCCAAGCGCTGGAACACTGAAGCCACGGCCGCCCGCGGGGAAAAATGTTTCTTCTAATAGCTCTCGGCCGGTTATCTTAGCGGAAGGAAGATGACTTCGAAACGAAAAATCGCGGCCGCGCTGGTGCTGCTGGCCCTGTCGGCGTGCGCCTGTAACGCCACCGACCGGCCCGGGGGGGCCTCCATGGAGGTATCGGTGCAGGAAGCCGCCTGGAGCTTTTCCGGCATCCCGGGTACCGCATTAACCTCCGACCATTACTACATCTACACCACCACGGCCAATCGCAGCATGCTGACGTACCTTCCCGGCTTCATGGAGGGCGCCTACCGGCACTACTCGGCCCTCACGGGGCTGCCCCGGCCGGGTGAGCAAAAACGCATGCCCATCTACCTGCTGGCCGACCGCCAGCAATGGGCCGCCATGACCCAGCAGGTCACCGGGCCCGGCAACAGGACGTACCTGGCCATCGAAAACGGCGGCTACTGCTACCGCGGCGTGTGCGTCTTCTGGGACATGGGGCACTTCGCGACCTTCGCCATCGCCGCCCACGAGGGCCTGCACCAATTCCTTCACCATCGCCTCCGCGACCGCATACCCGCCTGGGCCGAGGAGGGGCTGGCCGTCATGGCCGAAGGCTTCCAGATGGCCGCCGCCAGCGTCCGCTTCAGCCCTCAGGCCAACACCCTGCGCCTGACCAACCTTCGGAATATGATCTCCGGCGACCGCTGGCTGCCGCTGGAAAAGCTGCTCTCGACCGACGCCGCCGATCACGTCGGCGCCACCCCTGCCGCGCCGGAATACTACGGCCAACTCTGGGCGCTGCTGATGTACATTCGCTCCCAGCCAGGCTACCGGCAGGGCTTGGAGCGGATGCTCGCGGACGCGGCCGCGGGAAAGCTCCGCGCGGCCCTGAACGTCCCGCCCGCCATGGGCGCCGGCCGGGCATATAACCGGGCCGTGTCCGTCCCGATGTTCAAGCACTACATCGAC
Source organism: Phycisphaerae bacterium SM23_33 (assembly GCA_001303665.1). GTDB lineage: Bacteria > Planctomycetota > Phycisphaerae > SM23-33 > SM23-33 > SM23-33. The sequence continues at coordinate 5,999 of LJUF01000005.1, forward strand.
GCGGACCCGGCCGGCTTCGAGCGTGGCCTGCGCGCCTACGCCCAGAAGCTGGCGAAGCTGGGCTGAAGGCCGCGGCTTGCGGCGAGGCCGGCTGCCGCAGCCGATACGCCGACAAGGTCAGCCTTGCACCGGCACGGGTATGAGACGCCACCTCACAGAACATCTGGCCGAACTGGCCCCCCACCCGCTGGGCGAGACCATCGCCCCCGGCGAGGGCTTCGAGGTGATACTCGCCGGGGCGGCCGTCGGCTGGCGCCAGACGGCCGCCCCGCGGCAGCGGGACGGCGCGGTCGTCTGGGAGCTGGAGCAGGTCGCAGGGTCGCTGCGGGCGGCGGCCACCTTGCGGGCCGACCCGCTCCACCGGGCTGCCCGCTACGCCGTGGAACTGGTCAACGCCGGCGGCTCGCCCGTCACGATTGAGGCGATCTACCCCCTGGTCGTCCGCTTTCCGCGGCTGGCCGGTCCCTGGCGGACGCTGCGGGCCCGGGGAGGAACCTCCGAGAACTTCTACCCGCCGCGGGCCTACAGCCTCGCCCAGCGGCTCGTGTTTGGAGGCGAGGTCCGAATCGAATCGGACCCCGGCGGCCGGTCAAGCAACCAGCACCTGCCGCTGCTGCTGGCCGCGGCCGGGACCCACGACGACGCCCCGGGCGCCTTCGCCGGCCTGGAATACTCCGGCGAATGGTTCCTGACGCTGCGCCACGTCAACAACAACCCCTTCCTGCGCGGGCAGTTGAAGATGTCCAACGTGGTCCTGGCGGCGGGCGAGAGGCTCGGCCTGCCGGCCGCCCACGTGGGCTTCTTCGCCGGCGGGCTTGAGGGTGGTACCAACGCCCTTCGGCGATACGTCCGAGACTGTATCTGCCCGACCCTCAGCGGCAAACCCGTTATCCCGCCGGTCAGCTACGACCACTGGTTCGGCATCGAGAACGATTTCGACGAAAAGCTGCTGATGCGACAGGTCAGGCGGGCCGCTGAGCTGGGCGCGGAATACTGGGTCCACGACGCCGGCTGGTTCGAGGGCGGTTTTCCGGCCGGCGTGGGCAACTGGCACCGGGCCGACCCGGCCAAGCACCCGCGGGGGCTGGGACCGCTGGCGGAGGCGGTGCGGGCGGCCGGCATGCGGTTCGGCCTGTGGTTCGAGGTCGAACGCGCCCAGCCGGGGACATGGGCGGCCGAGGAATATCCCCAACTGTTCTTCCCCGCGGAGCCGACCTGGGCCGGCCAAAGCCTGCACCTGAACCTCGCCCGCCCCGACGCCCGCGACTGGGCCGTCCACACCATCGCCCGCTGGGTCAAGGAATTGCAGTTGGGGTGGGTCCGCTTCGACTATAACCTCGACCCGGCCCCGTTCTTCGGCAAGGCCGATCCGACCGGCAAGGCCCAACTGGCCTACTACGAGGGGCTGTATTGGGTGCTGGAGGAGCTGATGCGGCTGTATCCGGGGCTGGCGATCGAGGCCTGCTCCGGCGGCGGGCGGCGGATCGACCCGGGCACGCTGCGGCGGGCCCACATCTGCTGGATCTCCGACCAGAGCCACAATCCCAATATCTGCCGATACATGCAGTGCCGCTTCGCCCGGCTGCTTCCCGGGCAGCTCGCCAACAGCGCCGTGTGCGTCAAGCTCAACGCCGGAAACGAGGCCTACGGCGACTGCGACGTCCTCTCGCGGATGTGCGGGGCGCTGAGCTTCAACGGCGACGTGGCGAGCTGGCCGGCCGCCACGGCCCGGCGAATGCGAAAATGGGCCCACGCCTACAAGCAGGTCCGCCACCTGCTGGCGGAACACTTCCATGAGCTGCTGCCGGTGCCGGCCACCGACCACCAGTGGGATGCCGTCCAGTTCGCCGCCGCCGACGGGTCCGAAAGCGTCGTATTCGCCTTCCGCATGGCCGGCGAGCAGGGCCGGGCCGTGCTGCGACCCAGAGGCATTGACCCGAACTCAAGCTACCTCCTGACGAACCTGGCCCGCCCGAAGCGCCCCCGCACGGTCACCGGGGCGGACATCATCCGCAAGGGATTGGCCCTAAGGCTTAAGCCTCAGGCGGGAGCGTGCATGCATCTGAAGAGGTGCGACGAACAGGGGAATGATTAGGGCGTTCTGCCCAACCACCGGCCCAGCCACAGCAGGGCCCACAGTCGGTGGCGATGGTCTGCCTTGCCCGTAACATGCTGAGAAATCAGCCGTTCCAGGACGGCGCGGGACATCCAGCCGCGGCTCACCAGCGGCCCTTCCAGCAGCGTTTCCCGCAGCGTCGGCAGCAATTCCTCCCGCAGCCAGCGGTCGATCGGGGCACCGAAGCCGGTCTTGCGGCGGGCGAAAACCTCCGCCGGAAGCATGTCGCCGAAGGCGTCGCGCAGGAGGGTTTTGCCTTTGCCGCGGCGGAGCTTGAACTCCACCGGCAGCGACAGCCCCAGCGAGATCACCTCGTGGTCCAGCATGGGGGAGCGCAGCTCCAGCGAGCTGGCCATGGACGCGATGTCGGCCTTGACCAGCAGGTCATCGGGCAGGTAGGTGAGCATGTCGTGCCGCTGGGCGTAGGCCGGCTCGTCGTCGTACTGGCCCTGCTCGTAGAGGCCGCAGAACCATTCCCGGGGCGAGTCGGTGTGCTCCCAGGCGGCGAAGTCCCTTGCCAGCAGCACCGTCAACTCCTCCGGCGAGAACAGCCGCCGGTAGCGGAAGTACTGCATCGCCGGCACCTCATCCAGGGCCGCGGCGAAGCGGACAAACCGCCGCAGCCGGGAACGCTCGTCCTGCGGGGCCAGCAAGCCCGCCGCGGCCGCCGCCAGCTTGGTGGCCATGTAGGCCGCCCCGCCCATCGTCTCGGCCAGCCGCATCGCCCGGTAACGGTCGTAACCGCCGAAGGCCTCATCGCCTCCGTCGCCGGTGAGGGCCACGGTGACGTATTCGCGGGCGGCCTGGCAGATGAGATAGGTCGGCAGGGCCGAGGAGTCGGCGAACGGCTCGTCGTACTGGGCGATGAGCCGGTCCAGCAGGGCGGAGAGGTCCTCCTCGGCGGCGCCGACCAGCAGTTCGCGGTGTTCGCTGCCCAGGTGCCCGGCCACGGCGGCGGCGTGCGGCCTCTCGTCGAACTCAGCGGCGGCAAAGCCGGCCGTGAAGGTCTTCACCCCGCCGGCCTGCCCCGCCGCCCGGCACATCAGGGCGGTGACGATGGAAGAGTCCACGCCCCCGGACAGCAGCGCCCCCAGCGGCACGTCCGCCAGCATCCGCTTTTCGACCGCGCGGGCCAGCAGGTCTCGGACCTTCTGGACGGCCTCGGCATGCGTCACGGCCGCCGGCCGGTCGGGCAAGTGCCAGTATCGGCGGGGCTCACCGCAGCCCCGCTCGTCGGCCGTCATGAAGTGAGCGGGCGGCAGCTTCTCGATCCCGCCCCAGATGCTCCGCGGGGCGGGCACGTAGCCCAGCGTCAGGTAGAACGCCACCGCCGCCGGATCCAGCTCGCTGCCGACGCGCGGATGCGCCAGCAGGGCCTTGGCCTCCGAGGCGAAGACAATCCGGTCGGCCAGCCTCACCTGCCACAGCGGCTTTTGTCCCAGCCGGTCACGGGCCAGGAACAGCCGGCCCCGGGCAGCGTCGTAGATGACGAAGGCGAACATCCCCTCCAGCACGGCGAGCATGTCCGTGCCGTCGCGGAGGTACAGCTCCGGCAGCACCTCGGTGTCGCCTCGGCTGCGCCAGCGGACCCCCTGGCCCGACAGCCGGTCGCGCAGGCGGCAAAAGTTGTAGATCTCGCCGTTAAAGGCCACCACGGCCGACCCGTCCGCCGAGCTCATCGGCTGGCGCGAAAGCGGCGGGTCAATCACGGCCAGGCGGCGGAAGCCGATGGCGCAGCGGCCGTCGGGGCTGCGGAAGCGGCCGGCGTCGTCGGGCCCGCGGTGGGCCAGGCGAGCGGCCATGGCCTCGGCCACGCAGACGTCGGCCCGGCCGGTGCCGCCAAAGACGAATTCACCCGCAAAACCGCACACGGCGCGGCATTGTATCGCAGCCGCGCGGCGGGGGGAACGGCTCGGCCTTGTACGGCGAGTCGAATCGGCTATCATGCCGGGTACCTCGACGAAGGAGGCGGCACATGGACGAGCGGACCATCTCCTCACTGGAAGACATCTGGCCGCTTCAGGCGGAGCTGAACGCCCGGGCCGGCTTCGACACCCGGGCACTGGGCGCGGCCCTGGCCGAGGCCGAGCGAAAGGGCAGCCTCCCTGCCGCTGGCGGCATCCGCCTCGAAGTGGGCAAGGCCCTGAAAAGCTACGTGGACGCCCTGGCGGCCGAGTGCCACGAGCTCCAGGAGTGCCTGGCCTGGAAGCACTGGTACCGCGAGGCCCATGAGGGCCGGCAGTACGAGCTCCAGGACGTGCAGAACGCCCGCGTCGAGGCCATCGACATGCTGTTTTTCTGGATCAGCATCTGCCAGTTGCTGGGGCTGAGCCCGCCGGAGGTGTATCGGCTGTATGCGGCCAAGCTGGCCATCAACCACCGCCGACAGGACCAGCAGCGATCCCAGGCAGAGCACGCCCGCCACGAACAGGAGAACCGAGAGGTCACCTGACAGCTGACGACTGCCGGCCGACGTTGTCACGCCCGCGTTCCGGGGCAGGCTGCGGCGGTCAGGTGTGCGACTTGATGCCCAGGTCGACGGCGTTCAGGACGGCCTGGAATTCGTAGCCGGCCGCTTCGACGTTCTCGCGGGCGCCCTCCATGCGGTCCACGGCAAAGACGATGCGGCTGATCTTCGCCCCGGCCTTGGCGAGGGTCTCGGCGGCTTCCAGGGCCGCCCCGGCGGTAGTGCCCACGTCCTCAACCAGCAGGACCTTCTTGCCTTCCACGGCCGCCCCCTCGATGAGCCTGGCCGTGCCGTGGTCCTTCTCGGCCTTGCGGACGATGGCGAAGGGCTTTCCGGCGGCCAGCGACGCCGCCGCCGCCAGGGCCACCGCCCCCAACTCCGCCCCGGCGATGACCTCGGCGTCGTGGGCGGATTCGGCCAGCCGCCAGCCCAGCTCGGCCAGGATGTCCGGGGCGGTCTCGAAGAGGTACTTGTCCAGGTAATACCGGCTGCGGCGGCCGCTGCGGAGGACGAAATCGCCCTCCAGGTAGGCGACCTGCCTGATCCGCCGGGCCAGCTGCTGCTTGGTCATGCCCATCGTCGCGCTCCGGTGCCGGTGAACGTCCTCCGGCGATGATTGTGGGGCCGACATGGAGGTATCACAACGAGGCGGCGGCGTCAACGCCCCGGCCCGGACAAAGGGCCGGGCGGGGTGCGTCAGTTTGTTATTTGCAGAACAGGCCTCGGACCGATAACGTATCTGATTCCAGCCGGAGAATCCGTGCATGGGCAAGAGCGAACGCACCGCCGATGAGCACCTGGAGTCGGCCCGCGAGACGGTGGAGAGCATCTGGATCGCCATCGTGCTGGCCTTCGTCCTGCGGGCCTTCGTGCTGGAGGCGTTCATGATCCCGACGGGCTCGATGGCGCCGCGGCTGATGGGCAAGCACGGGCAGTTTGACTGCCGCGCCTGCGGATACCACTACGCCTTCGGCATCGATCAGGGCAAGGACGTGAGCTTGGCCAGCCCGATCCGCTTCCCGACCACGCGCTGCCCGAACTGCGAGCACGAACGGGGCAGCCGCGAGGGCGCGGAGTGGGGCTACGGCGGCGACCGGGTGCTGGTGCTGAAGTACCTGTATCGTTTCCGCGAACCCCAGCCCTGGGACGTGGTGGTCTTCAAGAACCCCCTCAACAACGAGGAAAACTACATCAAGCGGCTCGTCGGCCTGCCGGGGCAGGAGATCGAGATCGTCCACGGCGACGTATTTGCGCGGAGGGCCCAGGACTTCAACAGCGACGGCCGAATCGACGAGCTGGACTTCAGCCACCCCGCGGCGACCGACTGGAAGATCCCGGAAAAGCCGGCCAAGACGCAGGAGGTGATGTGGCAGATCATCTTTGACAACGATTACCAGCCCGACCCGGCCGTTTACAACGGCCGGCAGTGGCAGCTGCTCTGGCAGCCGGTTTCGGGAAAGGAGTGCTGGGACCTCCAGGCCCACGGCCAGCGGGTGTTCCGCTTCACCGGCTCGGCCAAGGAGGCCGAGCTGCGGTTCTCATCCGACCGGGAGCACTTTTATCCCAACTACGCCTATAACAAGCCCAAGGAGGCAATTGACGATTCCCAGGAGGACATCGGTTACGACCTGAAGCTGTCGTTCCTGTTCGTGCCCAGAGACAGCAACGCCGGCGTCGGGCTGCATCTGAGCAGCTTCGACGACCACTTCCTCGCCCGCGTGGGTGCCGACGGCTCGGCCGAGCTTATCCACGGCATCGGCGACGGCAGCAACATCACCTGGGACGAGAAGAAGTGGTATTCTGACGCCCTGCTGGCCCGGCTGGAGGTGGGGCGGGGATACGAGGTCGCACTTACACACGTGGACCGCCGCGTCGCGCTGTGGCTGGACGGCAAGGTGGTGTTCGAGAGCACGGACAAGCTGTATCACGCGGACAAGGAGAGCATCAAGGCACTCGTGCGGGAGACCTTGAGAAGGCGCGGCCGGCTTCCGGCGCCGACGGTGGCCATCCTGGCCAGGGGCGGGCGGTCGGAGCTGCGGCACGTCAAGCTCATGCGCGACGTGTACTACACCTGCCCCAACCTGGTCGGCGGGGGGGACGTCCCCACAAACCATCGCGGGTACGGAACCACCGGCAATCCGAAGGTCCTGCGGAAGTTCCTCAAGTGGCCGGACATGGACGAGTTCTTCGTGCTGGGGGACAACAGCCCGGCCAGCAAGGATTCGCGGATGTGGGGCTTTCACGCCCCCACCCTTCGCGGCGGCTCCAGCGACCGCATCTATAAGCTCGGCGACAATTACACGTACCAGTACCAGGACGGCACCGTTCCTCGCTACAACATGATGGGCAAGGCCTTCTTCGTGTACTGGCCGGGCGGCTTTCGCCTGCAAATGCTCAAAAGGTTGCCGGTCATCCCGAACGTGGGCAGGATGCGGCTGATACGGTAGGGGCTTTTCCGGCGCCGCTCCAGGCGAAAGGAAAAGCAGAAAACATACGCAAGTTATTAACATTTGCTGCTTCATCCACCAGCCGGTCGGCCTGGCGGGAAAGGCAAGGCAAAGACCGGCGGGGCTTCTCGGGCGGCGGCTGCCGCAAGGGGCCTGCGCGGGAGACGGAAGAATTAAGCGCTTTCATGTAAATGGCTTAGGACAGCACGCCGGTCATTGCAGTTTGCTGGGCAGGCAGCGAGGGTTCCGGCCGGCGGCTTGGGCGGCGGCGGCGAAAACGGCCGCGAGCATGGTAAAGTCGAGTTCTCCACACGTTATCCACAGCCAGTCGAGCCAGACATAGATGATACTTTTAGAGACAAAAGGCTTGGTAAAGCGCTACTCCGGCCGGGCCGTCGTGGACCACGTCAGCCTGTACCTGGCCCAGGGAGAAATCGTGGGGCTGCTGGGCCGCAACGGGGCCGGAAAGACCACCTCCTTCCGCATGATCATCGGCATGACCTCGCCGAATGAGGGGCAGGTCATCTTCGACGGGGTGGACGTGACCAGCATGCCCATGTACAAGCGCGCCCGCTGCGGCATGGGGTACCTGTCGCAGGAGCCCAGCATCTTCCAACGGCTGACGGTCCGCGAGAATCTCCTGGCCATATTAGAGACGATGAACCTGACCCGCGCCGCCCGGAACGAAAAGGCCTACCAGCTCATGTCGCAGTTCGGCCTGGTCGACCTGGCCGAGCACGAGGCCAGGACGCTTTCCGGCGGCGAGCGCAGAAAGCTCGAGATCGCCCGCGCCCTGGTGACCAACCCCACCATGATCCTGCTGGATGAGCCCTTCTCCGGCGTGGACCCCATCGCCGTGCAAGACCTCCAGCGCGAGATCATCGCCCTGCGAGGCCGCGGCATCGCCATCCTGCTGACCGACCACAACGTCCGCGAGACCCTCAACGTCACCGACCGGTCCTACATCATCGACAGCGGCAAGGTGCTGCGGGAGGGCGCCCCCAAGGACCTGATTACCGACGACCTCGTCAGGCGGACGTATCTCGGCCACACCTTCCGCGGCGACGAGTTCGACCGCGGCCGGCTGTACCCCATTTAGCCATTGAGGTCGGGGCCGCGCAAACAGCCCGGGCGGCTGCGTCTTCAACGGTGAAAGGCCGAATCGGGCCGCTACTCGGTCGCCATGGCCTCCAGCTGGCGGTACTCCTCATCCAGCTTCATGAAGGCCTCCTTGACCTGCTCCACCTTCACCCCGGGCGCCAGCCGCACCACGTTGCCGGCCATGTCCAGCTTGGAGGCGACCTCGGCCTGGTACTTGCGGGCAATTGAGTTGACCTTGTCCAGCACCTGCTGCTTGTTGGACCCCTGGTAGTCCTTCTTGATCCGCCGCGGCGTGCGCACGCACAGAAGTCGCTGGATGGTGCGAAGCTCCCCCAGTTGAGGCTGCCCGGACTGAAAGGACTCGCGGGCGTTCTTCCAGGCCTTGTGCTGCAGCCCCAGCAGATAGTCGGAGTTGCTGATGCTCTCGACGTCTTTTTTACAGCCGACCGCGGCCAGGGCGGACAAGGCGGCCGCGGCCGATAGCGTCAGGAGGTTTACCCGCATGGCCTCTCACCCGGGACTGGCCTGGATCGTGCGCTCGGGCACGATGTTGATCATGGTGCCGAAGACCCCGTCGAAGTTCTCCCAGCTCTTGAGCTTGGCGCCCTTCCAGGTGGCCCCGCCGGGCGGCGGGCCCACCTCGTTCAAGGGCACATCCTTGGTGGCGTCGGCGCTGACGTGATTGTCGGCATACAGGATGTTGGGGCTGCCCGGATGCCGGGCCCCGTTCAGCAGCGCCCAGCCCCGGCAGTTCTCCGATTGCGGACCCACGTGCCACCCGGGCCCCAGGTTCTCCCAGCTCCAGTCGCCGGTGGAAGCCCAGCTCACCTCCGGAACGGTCTGGAAGTCGCACGAATCCCACGCCTCGGCCACGTTGGCGGGCCGCTTGACCTCATCGGGCTTGACGGCCTGGGCGATGTATGCCTGCCCGTCGGCCAGTTCCAGGAAGTAATCGATCCACATCGTGTTGTCCCATGCCGACCAACCCGAGGTCGGGTGCCAGGCCGCCGTGGGCCAACGGCCGGAGCGGAACAGTGAAGTCGGGACACCCTTGGCCCGCAGGGTCACGTTCCACTGGTACCCCGCCGCCACCCGGTGGAGCGAGGTCTTGTGCAGAATGGTGCCGTCGGGCGCCGCGTCAGCGGCCCTGATGATCCGCACGTAGTCCATCGCCGGGCAGAAGGCCTTGTCCCAACACTCATCCAGCTCCCATTCGCCGTAATTCCAGCGACTCCAGACCTTGTTATCGGCCGGGAACTTCATCGCCTCCAAGATGCCATAGAACTTGGGCCAACCCCACCCGCCCGGACCAAGGATGGTGCCCATGTGCGGGTAGCTGTCCCTATCCTCCACAAACAGGAGCATCTGATTGCCGTAGGTCTTCAACTGGGCAGCGCAGACGGTCTTCTTGGCCAAGTCCTTGGCCCGGCCCAGACTGGGCATGATCAGGGTGATCAACAGGGCAATAATGCCCACCACAATGAGAAGCTCGACAAGCGTAAACGCACTTTTCCTGGCCATTTCAGGCCTCCTTGCGGCAGCAACTTGGCCGCTATTCACACATGATATATAGATGAAGTGCTCAGCCTGTTTGCATTTTAACCGACGCGCCGGCCGGGGGCAACACCTCTCCGGCAAATTTCAGACACGCCGCTGCCGGCGACCCCCCGCAAGAACGACCCAAAAAAGCCCCGGAAACAGAGCAAGCGACGCAGAGGTTCGCTTTCGTCTGGCTGCGCCTCTGTGTCGCCGCCCGCTGCCTGCCAGCGGCAGGGAGGTTTGCGTCGGACACCGTCCGACGCGCAGGCCGCCCGCCGTTTCAGGCCTGACGGAGCAGCGGGGCGGCCCCGTCACAATCGAACGCCGCGGGGTGAACGGGTCAAAAACAAATGCCGGCCGGCCAAAACTTCCCGCCCCATCGAGCGTCTAAAATCAAATGGACGTGTCCTCGGAAAGGAGATGACAAATGCGCGCTGCGGCTGCACTGGCCCTGTCGCTTGCCTTGCTGGGCGTTTCCGGCGAAGCGCCGAAGGCCCAAGAGGCCGCCGCGGCAAGCAACGTTCTGACGGCCTGGCTGGATCGGGCCGACATCCACCCCGCGGTGCGTCTCGGCCGGCTGACGATCTTCCCCGTCACCCTCAAGAGCACCCACCGGCTGAGGAACCTGCTCACCATGCAGCAGGCCATGCAAGAGAAGCTCCTGGTCATCGAGGAGCTCGAATCTCCCCAGGTCAGCCGGGCGAGGTTTATCAACAAGTCCGGCAAGCACTTGATCTTCCTCATGGCCGGGGAGGTCGTCACCGGCGGAAAACAGAGCCGCACCCTGGCCACCGACGCCCTGCTGGGGCCCGACTCAGCCACCGTCCTGCCCCTCTACTGCGTCGAAAAGGGACGCTGGAAAGGCAGCGCCGCTTTCGCCCAGATCAGCACGGTGGCCCCCCAGGCCGTGCGCGAACGCGCCGCCCAGGGCTCCGGGCAAGGCGAAATCTGGCAGGAGGTGGCTCGGGCGAACCGCCGGCTGCGATCTTCCACGCCCAGCGAGGACCTGGCCGCGGCCATGACTACCCCGGAGAACCTCAAGAAGCTCGCCGAGCTTCGCGAGCGCATCCGGCCGAAGCTCCCCCGCGGCTGCGCCGGGGTCGTCGTGGTCCGGGAGGGGGACATCGTGGGGGCGGACCTGTTCAATTCGCCGGAGCTGTTTGCCGCCATGCGGGCCAAGGTCATTGACAGCTACCTCAGCCAGTACACCCATGAGGCCTCGGCCGGAGAGGCCGACGTCGCCCGCCCGGACCAGCACGAGGTGCGGCGGTACCTCCAGGCCTGCTACAGAGCCCGCTTCATTCGGGCGGAGATGCGCGGCGTGGGGCAGGTCTACGACATTCGGGGGGCCCGCTTCGGCCAGACGCTGGCCCACCGGCCGGGATACCGGATAGCCCCCGCGGAGCGGCGGATTGACCGAGCCGCGCGAGAGGCCGAATACATGGTCCACACCGCCTTGATGCAGGAGGTGGTGCCGGTCAGGCCGACGCCCATCCGCGTGCCCCCGCCCCGGCCCATGCCGCGACGTGAAAGGTAGGCGAGGCCCTCGCACCTCGGCCGCGACAGGCTGCACGCTACACCCTAAAGCCCACGGGTAGCTACCCGTGGGCTTCGGCATGCGCTTGCCGTCTCTGCCTTTCCCGCTGGATCGCCGCCTCACGGCCCCGTCGGCGGGGGGTTGGTCATGGTGAAGCCCATCCAGGTGGCGAAGTCCTTGCAGGTCCACTGCACGGTGTAGCCGTCGATCCGCCGGCCCTGGTGCAGCCGCAGGTCGGCCCCGTCGGCATGGTCGGTATGCTTGAAGGTCAGCTCCACCACCGCCGGGCTGCCCAGGTCCAGCGGCCTGACCTTGCCGATCTTCTTGACCGCCTCGCCCACGCCGGCGCGGATCATCTCGGCGGTCTTTTCCGGGGGCAGGCAGGTCGCGCCGTGGCGGGCGTGGCCGTGCTTGACGCAGACCGTCACGACCTCCGGCCCGAACAGCTCCCTGGCCTCGGCGCAGAGCTTGTCGTCGCCGCTGACCATGATCACCGGCACGCCCACCGCCCCGGCCAGCGCCCCGTCAATGCCGATCTCGCCGATCTCCTGGCCGTTGACGGTCAGCCTGAACCAGCTATCGCTGCTCATGGTGTGTTCCAGCGTGCCGTGCAGGGTGCCGGCCTTGGCGTGATAGCCCAGCAGGATCAGCCCGTCCACGCTCTCGTCCAGCCCCTGCCAGCGCAGCCGGTTGGCCGAGCTCCCGCAGAGGTACCTCGCCCCGGGATGGAGCTCGCGCATCGGCGCATTCACCGAGCTGGCATGGTTGTCCCAGACAATGACCTCGCCCGCCCCGGCATCCAGCAGGCCCTGCACCGCGGCGTTGATGTCGCCGGCCATCAGCTGCACGCCCTGCTCGTACAGCCGCCCCTGTCGCGAGGTGTGCTCCCGGCTGACGATGCCGGTGATGCCTTCCATGTCCACGCCCATCATGATCTTCATTGTCGGCTCCTGACAAAGACAGCCCTGGACCGTTCGGGGGGGAGTATACTGCTGACGTGATGGCCGGCAAAGTGCGAATCGGCACCAGCGGCTGGAGCTACAGCCACTGGCTGAAGGGGGCCTTTTATGCCGACGGCGTCCGCGGCGGCGACTGTCTGGGCTACTACGCCGGGCACTTCCCCAGCGTGGAGATCAACAGCACCTACTACCGCCTGCCCAGACCCAGCTTCGCCGAGAAGTGGTTCGCCAACACCCCGGAGGATTTCGTCTTCGCCGTGAAGATGTGGCAGATGGTGACCCACCGCAAGCGGCTGGCCGGCGTCGAGGGGGACCTGGAGAGCTTCTTCTCGGCCTGCCGGGGCCTGGGATCGAAGTTCGGCCCGCTGCTGATCCAGCTGCCGCCGTCGTTCCACAAGGACCTGCGGCGGCTGGGCGAATTCGCCGCCGCCTGCGAGCAGCTGTGGCAACGGCACCTGCCGCCCCGCCCAGGCCGCGTGGCGGTGGAATTCCGACACACCAGTTGGAACGACGATCAAACCCGGGGGCTGCTTTCCAGGCCCGGCTGGTCGCTGGTGCTGGCCGACATGGGCGACTTCGCCATCGACGAGCCGCTGGGGCAGGGATTCATCTACATCCGCCGCCACGGCCCGGCCGGCGGCGACACCAGCTACAGTGACCGGCAACTGCGCGCCCTGGCCGACCGGATCGCCGGCTGGTCGGCGGCCGGCCGCGACGTGTACGTCTACTTCAACAACGACGCGCACGCCCACGCCCCGCACAACGCCGCCGCGCTCATGGAAATCGTGGGCCGCCGATGAGCCCCCACCGCCGTCAATCCACCGGCTTCAGCGCCCCCAGCAGCAGCCTGGCCTGCCTGCCCGCCTCCGTGGCGCCGTACCTGGCCACGACCTCCTTCAGGATCTCGACGGCCTTTTCGCCCATCTCGTGGCGGACGTACAGCCGGGCCAGGTCCAGCCGCTGCGCAGCCTCCGACTCCGGGTCCTCCGGCAGTTCAACGCTGGCGGGGCCGGTGGCCGGCGGGAATCCGTCCAGCTCGGCCGTCACCACGCCGTCCACCGCCGGCGGGTCCCAGCGGAACTGTCGCTCGACCCTCGCGGCCTGACGCCCGAACTCCTCGCGAATGCGGTCCAGCGCCGTCTGCTTGGCGGCCAGCTCGCCCAGCACCGCCCGACCTTCGCGGCGGACCTGGCGGACCTTCAGCTTCAGCGCCTCCACGGCCCGCTCTTCATCGCGGATGCGGCCCAGCAGCTCGCGCCGGTCGTAGCGCCGGGGGGGATAGTACAGGTACGTGCCGTTGTAATCCCGGTAGTAGCCGTAGCCGTAGTAGTATCTCAGCTCGCGCCCCAGGTCGTCGATCAGCCGGTTGCGGTAGTCGATTTCATCGTTCAGGTCCCGCAGCTGGTTATCCACTTCCTGGGCCAGTCGCCGCACGGCGTTGGCCTCGATCTCGGCCGCAGCCAGCCTTTTCTCCAAGTCCGCCGCCGCCTCGGCCTGCTGCTTGTAGGCCTCGACGATGCTCCTATAGGCGTGGGCAAACGTCGAGCTCTGGGCCAGTCTGCCGCGCATCCCGGCCAGCGCCCGCCGGGCGGAATCCGGCACCCTCGGCAGCGACGGGTCGGTGTCGTACCAGGCCACCAGTTGACCCGCGTTGTGCAGGATGGACGCGTCGTCCGGCAGCTTCTCGACCGCCCAGATGGTGGCCGTGAACGCCTCCGTCAACTCCTCCCGCCGGCCGTGCATGTACCCCACCACGCCCCAGGCCATGCCCTCGTTGGGGTCCAGCTTCGTCAGGGTCAGGGCCGGGTAATACGCGATCTGCGGCAGGCCCAGGCGCAGCATCCGCCGCATGTAGGTCTTGTGAATCCTCACGTCATTTCGGTCGATGGCCGTGGCCCGGGCGTACGCCCGCATCACCGTCCGGTAATCCTCGGCCTCGCGAATGACCTTGAGGAAGGGCGCAACCCGGTCAGCCGGTTTTGTGGCCGGCTCGGCCTGGGACCCAGCCGGCGCCATTCGGGCCACGCCGGCCAGCACCAACGCGGCAACGAGGCTTCTTGCCTTCATGATCCACTCCCCACTGCTGCAATCTTGTCGGTTCCCAGTCTCTCCCACCCGCAGCCGGCAGGCCCACGAGGCCGCAGGGCGGTCGTCACGGGCCGGCGCTCCTCACCCCGGCCGATCACCTGCCCGGCCGCGGGTACACTCCCGTCGGCGGCCGGGCGGCCGCCCCACCGCCGCTATGGGACCTCTCGTACCGGTCGGCATTCAGGTTGTGGATTCGATGAGAGCTGCTGCCCGCGCCCAGCCTGCTCCAGCCCGAGCCGATGCGGAAGCGGCCCTGGAATCGCCCGCCGGAGAAGTTGAACGTCCCGCGGATCCGCACCCCGGTGCCGCCCCAACCGCGCCCCGAATAGGCAACGTAGCCGTACGGCAGGTACGGGTACCAGTACGGGTAGCCGTATGCAGGGCCCGAGTAATAGTAGAAATACGCGTCGCCTGAGTCCGGCCGGTCCGCATAGCTCCTGCCCAGGCTGCCCTGCCGGATGGCCTCTTCCAGGCTGCGAATCTCGCTTTCCAGCGCGCGGGCCTGACGTTCCGCCTCCCGCGACCTGTCGCTGAGCGCCCCGCCCTCGACCGGCTTGGCGCCCGGCGTCTTCGGCACAGGCTGCTTTTCGCCGACGCGCCCAGGCTGCTTTTCCAGCGCGCCCCGGGTGCTCTCGTACGCCTGGGTGAATTCCTTCTGCGCTTCCAGTCTTTTCCTGAGCGTTTCCAGCGCGGTCTCGAGGGAGTCGGGTATCTTCAGCACGCCCTTCTCATGGTCGTACCGCGCCAGCAACTGCCCGGCCGTGCGGAGGACGAACGGGTCGGTCGGAAGGGACCTGCCCGCCTGGACGACGGCCGCCAGGGCCTTTTCCAGCTCCCCGCCGCGGGCGTGCATGTGGGCGACGACGGCCCAGGCGCGGCCGTTGTTCGGCTCGGCCGACGCCACGAAGCGGGCCGCCTCATGGGCCAAACCGGGCAGATCGGCCTGGAGCATCCGCTCCAGGAAGGCCTTGTGCAGCGCCAGATCCTTCGGGTCGATCTCACAGCCGCGGGCGTAGGCCGAGATGGCCACCAACAGATCATCCGCAGTCTTGATGACCGTGACGAAGTGAGCCAGGTCTCCCGGGGGCACTTCCGCTGCGGCCCGCTGTTGGCCTTCCCCGGCCGCCGGCGCAGCCGCAGGGACGGTCGATGGCGTGGGCCTTGGGGGCTCGCCCGACTGCTGGGCCGCCGCAAGGGAAAGACACCCGGCCAGCACGACTGTGATGGGCAATACGCGGGCAGGTTTCATAGAGGCCTCCCGGCAGCTCTGCCTCTTCCAGGTTCCTTCCTATTCTAACCAAACGAAGCAGAATTGCCCAGCTTGCCCGCAAATACAAAGCCGTCGCGCCGGCCAGGTCGCCGCCTAGCTCAGCGGCGTCCGACCGCCCGGCCGCCCATCCGCCCGGTCAAGCCTGTCGGCGCCCTGCCGGGACCGACTCCGCCGCGACCCACAGAACGCGCGGTGGCGAGCCGCCCGGAGGAGCTTCGAAGGCCGGACACGGTCGGAAAGCTCGAAAGGCTTCGCAGGCTGGAGATACTCCGAGCCCCGGTCAGCCGCCCAACGCGACCGGACCTCTCGACGCTGGAGGACCGACTGCCGCTGCCGCCGCTGAAGAGGCTCCGGCGGATCAGCGGGGCCGTGCTTCGCACCGCCGTGCCGCCGACCGTCCTGTCCGAAGCCAGGGCCACGACGCGGTCAGCCCCCAGGGCATTCGCGCGGGTCGCCAGCGGAGGCAGCGTCCGGCTGGCGGCTGCGGCAGCCGAACCACGAGCCGCCGCCGGGGCTGCCCGCCGAGGAGAAAGGCCGGCGGCCCTGGCCGCGGTGAACCGTCTGAGGGTCGTGTCGTCGATGAGGAACGTCTGGCCGCTGCGGATGAGCGGGTTATCGGTGAGGGGATTGTGGAACAGGTCGCTGTGCCTGAAAGGCCTGTTCCGGTGAAAGCCCCGGCATACCAGGATCACGCCGCGGTGACGGTCGTACGGGTAATAATACGGGCCGAAGTAGGGGAAGTACCGGTAGCGGTAGTCGTCGTAATACCGGTACTCCACATCGATATCGAGGTCCACGCTCCCCCGCTCTCCCGCCAGGTACGGGAATTCTTCCTCGTACTGTTGGAGGTACCCGTCCTTCAACTCGGCCGCCGGCGGCTCGGTCTGACCCTCCCGGCCGGCGACGCCAGCTTGCTCAAGGCGTGCCTGTTCCAGCCGGGCCGCCAGCTCGTACTCCGACCGCTTCTGGCGGTAGGCCGCTGCAAAGGTCTCGTTCTTGCCCAGTTCGTTCCTGGCCTTCTCGATCGCGGTCTTCAGAGCGTCGCCGATCTGCCAGTCCTGCCCTTCGTACTCGTGCCGGGCGATCAGGTCCGCGGCCGTGCGGAGAACGAACGGGTCCTCGGGCCGCAGTTCAGCCGCCTTCAGCACAGCCGAAATCGCCTCGGCCGGCTGGCCCAGCCTCATGCGCATGTGGGCTATCACGGCCCACGCGGGGCCGTGGGTCGGATCAAGGGCAACGAGCTTCTGGGCCGTTTCATAGACGGCTTCCGGCAGGTCGAACTCCACCAGCCGCCGCACGTAGGCACTCATCAGCTCGGCATTATCGCTGTCGATGGCGCTGGCTCGGGCGTAGGCGGCCTGGGCCTCGGCCGCCGTCGCGGCGACTTCAACAGCCCGGATCATGGGCTTGAACCACTCCGGCGACTTCGCCGGCTGAGTCTGCACCTGGCCCAAGGCCGCCCATTGCACGACCCCCAATGTCACGAGGATTACCGTCAGCAGCCTTGTGTGTCTCATGGTCATCTCCCGGACATTGTGATTTCCGTAACTATCTTGGGTCCCATGTACTTGCTTTTCTGCATTCTACGCCCGCCGCCGCCGTTTACGCCCATCCTCGCCCAGGAAATCTCCTCCGGCGGAAGGGCTGCCCTGCGTTCACCTTGACTGCCCCTGTGCCGGACCATACCATGAGCCCGTGATCGTCATCATCGACAACTACGACAGCTTCACCTACAACCTGGTGCAGCGGATCGGCGAGTTGGGCACGGGCGCGGAGATGCGGGTCTTCCGCAACGACGTGATCGGCCCGGAGGCCGTCGAAGCCCAGCACAAGCCCACCCACCTGATCATCTCGCCGGGGCCGTGCACGCCGAACGAAGCCGGCTTGAGCTGCGACTTCATCCGGCATTTCCACGGCAAGATCCCCATCCTGGGCGTCTGCCTGGGCCACCAGTGCATCGGGCAGGTCTTCGGCGGAAAGGTGGTCCGCGCGCCCCGGCTGATGCACGGAAAGACCAGCCAGATCCGGCACGACGGCAGGACCATCTTCGCCGGCCTGCCCAACCCCTTCACCGCCACGCGGTATCACAGCCTGACCGTGGACCCGGCCGGCCTGGACGCCGACTTTGAGCAGACCGCCTGGACGGTGGACCGCAACGAGCTGATGGGCATCCGCTCCAGGACACATCCCACCGAGGGCGTGCAGTTCCACCCCGAAAGCTTCCTCACTGACACCGGCCACCAACTGCTGGCCAACTTCCTGAAACTGTGAGGCGCCCGGCCAGCCGGAGAATTTTGGTATTTTCGGGCCGCGTTTCTCAACGGACTTTCGTCTTGCAGGTAGAAGCGCTTCGATAAGGAGTCTGGAAGGCGTGACGTCCGACGCAGAGCTGGTGAGGGCGGCCCTGGCCGGGGATCGCGAGGCCTTCGCGGCCCTGGTGCGGCGATACAGGCGGACGGCCTGCGCGGCGGCCGCGCAGGTCCTGGGCGATCGTCACGCCGCGCAGGACGCGGCCCAGGAGGCCTTCCTCGCCGCCTACCGGAAGTTGGGCACCTTGCGGAAACCCTCGGCATTCGGGCCGTGGCTGCTGAAGATCGCCCGCCGCCGGGCGACCGACATGGGGCGGCAAACAAGGGCGACCGTTTCGCTGGCGTCGCAGGCCGACACGCCCGACCCTCGCAGCGACGGCCGGCTGGATGAAACATCCAGGCGGCTGCTGTCGGCCGTGATGGGCCTGCCCAGGCAGGAGCGGGTCGCGGTCATGCTGAAGTACTTCGACGGGCGTGCCAATCAGGAGATCGCCGACATCACCGGACGGGCGGTCGGGACGGTCAGCAAGCAGCTGACCCGGGCCCACGAGCGCCTGCGGCGGCGCCTGAAGGACGTGGAACTATGACACAGCACGAAAGAATTCATCAGAGCCTGGCGCGGCTGGGCCAGAGCGTGACCCCGGCGGCGTCGTTCGAGAACGACGTGATGCGCCGCATCGGCCAGCTTGGCCCCGCCCGCCCCGGCCGAGTCGGCCGGACAAGGAGAATACTCATGAAATCCACCATAGGCGTGGCCGCCTGTACACTGCTGGCCGTGGGGGCGTGGGTGGTGCTGGGCACCGCGACGCCGTCGCTCTACGCCCAAGCCGTTGAGGCCATGGAAAAAGCACGCACAATTCACATCGTCGGCAAGAGTCTGCAAGACGGCAAGATGGTCAAGATGATGGAGGCCTTCTACGAGCGCGACGTCGGCGTCGCCGAGTTCACCTATAGCAAAGACCAGCCCTACTTCCGCGTGGACGATGGCACGCACTGCTGGCGAAGACGCGGCAGCGGACCGGTCGTCCGATCCAGGAGCCGGGACCCGGTGGGCATGGCCAGGAAGGTCTTTCGGGCGACGACGGAGCTGCTCAAAGGCCAGCAGGACGCCAGACGGGATGCCGGCGGCGACAGGATCATCGACGGCGCGGCCTGCAAACAATATGTCGTCCTCCGGTCGGACGGGCGATTTCGAGCGCTGATCTGGATCGACGGGCGGAACCGGCTGCGGCGGTTCGACAAGCAGCAGCCCAGCGGCAGCGGGTGGCAGACCTACCGGACCCTGGCCATCCAGTACGACGTTCCCATCGATCGGTCGCGCTTTCAGGTGAAGACCCCGCCGGGGGTCACCGTCCTCGACGCAGAGCAGCTCCTGGCTCAGTTCGCCCCGGCCAAGGCCATCTTCAAGAAGGAGCTGATGGGCCTGATCTTCGCCGTCCACGACCTCCAGCGCTGCGACAACGGGATGATCTTCATCGTCTGCTCGACCCGGCCATCGGAGGCTGTCGTTCGCGAACTGGGCGCCGCTGAGGGGATTTCTTACGGAGACTTCCAGCTCGACAGCTCCTGGAAGCGAGTGGCGGGGAAGGAGCGTTACTACCAAGCCATCCACATCGCCAGCCTCAGCTACAGGGGAACGGAGGTGCGATGGGTCCTGCTTCACCCCCTTGGCGACTGGCCGCAGCCGATGGAAACCTGCGAACTGAGCGCGTACGTGTACACGGGGGGCAAGCTTCAGGAGAAGTACACCCAGGCCGGTCAAGACT
>LJUF01000141.1 GCA_001303665.1 Phycisphaerae bacterium SM23_33
GGCCGGGAGCGTACGCTGCCTCGCCCGCCGCCGCCGGTCGGCCAGGATGGCGGCGGCAGCCGTTGCCACGGTACTTGCCGGGGCCGGGGCGGCACTATGGCTGTCGGCCCCGGGCGGCGGGCCCGGGCCCCTCGACAGGACTGCCCTGCGGGAAGAGCCCGCCAACCTTCGAGCCGAGATCGAACGCCTTCGGGCCGAGGCCGATTCGAGAACGGCCGTGGTCAAGCACATGCTGGCCATGGAGGGCCGGCAAATCCAGCTCGCTCGGCTCCAACTGGAGTTGGCCAGGCCCGATCCCGAGGTGCAGGTCCGGCAAGAGGTGGAGAAGGCGGCGTGGACCACCGTTTGCGACGCCGACCGGATGTACGAGCAGCCCGGCGCGCGGGAAACGGCCGTCGCGGCCTTTCGCCGCGTCATCCAGCTGTTCCCCGACACGCCGGGGGCGATCGTCGCCCGCATGAGACTATCGAAAATCAACACCCGCGAAGGAGAAATGCTATGACAACGCGCACAATCCTGGTGGTATGCCTGGCTGTGACGGTCTTTGCGATGCCCGCGGGGGCCCAGGTGGCGCCGCCCCGACGCGTGCCCGGCGGGGGCGCGCCCAACGAGCCTGGAGGGCGGTTCAGGCCCAGCCCCGCCCTCGAGGCCTCCTGCGTGATCAGGATTGATTTCGATCCGGCCACGCTGCCGCTGAACACCCAACTCGTCTCTAGCCTCATCCGCAGCGACCCCATCGCAGGCCAGGCGGTCAAGGAGACGGGCTGCGAAGGGTTGGATTGCATCCTCGATCTGGTGCCGCTGGCAACCTCGGGCAACTTTATTGCCAGTGTCATTGCGCGGGCACCGCAGGACAAGGGCGCTACCAAGGACAAGCTCGAAAGCTTTCTGGGGGCCGTCTGCAAGCTGTTGGAAAAGGCGCTTATTGAGGCCGCCCTCACCCGGCAAGCACAATGGAAAGAGGGCTTGCAGCAGTTGGATGGCGAATTGGCGCGGGTTCAGAGCCGCCTGGAGGACTTGAGGAACAAGCAGCGGGCGCTATCGGCCAAGGCGGGCAGGTTCGAGCTGTCTGGCAAGAACGTGCCGCGCCAAATCGCCCTACTGGAGCGCGATAAGGGCAATCTGGAAAATCGGGCCGTGGTGCAGGGGGCCCGGCTGCAGGCCATCCAGGAGCAGATTGCCAAGATAGGCACAGAGGCGGCTGAAAAGCTGAAAGACGACCCGATCGCCGCGGAGCTGGCCAAGATCGTCACGGTCCGCGAGACCCAGCTTAAGCTTATCGTCGAGGCCCGCAAGCAGGGCCGGGCGAACGAAGCGGAAGCAGGTGAGGCCGAAGCCAAACTTGCTGAGGCACGCGTCGAACTGGCCAGGCGGCGGGACGAGGTCGCCCGGGCCGCCGGTGCGGAGTTCATCACAAAACTCAATCAGGAGTTGGTCAACCTGTCCATCAGCGCCGCTGAACAGAAGGCGCAGTTGGAGCTGATGACCAAGTCCCTGACTGACCTCAAGACGAGGGACATGCTGCGGCTGGCCGACGAGTTCCAACGGCTCGAGACCGAAGCGCAGTTGGCCGAGCGGCTGTGCGCGGACCTGGTCGATAAGAAGCAGCGTTCGGAGGTGCAGTTCCGCGGCCTCCGCAGCCCCGCAGTGACCATCATCGGGGGCAAGCCCGCCGCCGCGGAAACAAAGTAGCCTGTCCGGGCCCGGTGCGCCGCCACCGGACACCTGGTGGGCTACGAAACAGGCACCAGGTCGGGGTTGGGCATGGGCTTTCGCCCGACCTTGGGCATTTCGTGCCAGGTGCCGGCGGCCTTGACGCGGACCACGTCGGCGGTGAAGTCGTTGTTGGGGCCGGCAATCAGGAACGAGCCCAGCCCATACATGTCGGCGGGGACCTCCTCAGCCTCAAACGCGGCGATGCGCTGGGGGTTGAAGCCGCCCGAGACGGCGATCTTGACGTCGCGGAAATATCGGCGGGCTCGCCCGCGGGCGCCGGCGGGGAGGTCGGCCTGGTCGGCGAGGCAGTCCAGGGCCCGCCGGACGTTGCGGACCAGCCGGGGGCAGACACCGCGCTCTTGGGTGACGTCGTCGGTGGGCTCGACGCTCATGTCGGTGAGTTCGGCGGCGGTGTCGCAGCGAACGCCGTGGAGGACATACCTGGCGGCCTCATCCTCCCGGCCGGCTTGCTTCAGGTCGTGCCACTTCCTGAAGAAGGCCAGGGCGCAGCGGGTCGAATCGCCCACGCAGTCGTTGTTGGTGTCGACCAGGGCGATGCGCCTGATCCCGGTCGGCAGCAGGCGGGCGAATTGCAGCATGGCCTCGGTGGTGTCGCGGAGGAAACACAGGATCAGGGAATGCGAGGTGGTGCCGCCGCCGGCGCCGCCCCACCACTGGCCCTGGGCGGCGGTGGTGACCATGGGCGGCAGGTGCCTTTCCGTGTCGGCGTTGAAGCGCTCCAGCCCGACCTTGTAGGCGTAGCCGTCCGCCGGCTGGGTCTGGGGGATGTCGAAGCGGGCGCCGAACAGGAACACCGGCTTTCCGCCGGCGGCCGACAGGGCCTCGTAGGTGTTGGTGGCGATCCGCGTGCCGCGGGCCATCACCCCAAGCATGGGGGTTTCCAGGATGGCGAAGTCGCGATACCGGCCGCGGACCTTCATGGCCGGGGCCCAGGGGGCGAGCCCGTCGCCGTCGTGGACGGCCTCCACTTCCAGCCGGTTGAAGGTGTTGTGGAAGCGGTCCTGCCCGTCGAAGAAGCCGCTGCACTCGCGCAGGATGGCGATAGCCTGGTCTATGCCGGCGGCGATGGAGGCCGGCTGGCGCTTGGTGAAGTACTGCATCTCCACCTCCACGTCGCCGGTGTGCAGCCCGGCGGGGTCGACGCCAGCGGCCTCCAGGGCCGGGCAGGTTCCGGCGAAGCGGTAGCCTTCAGCGGCCAGGCCGGTAAGGATCTCAGCCGCGTTCCGGAAATACTCGTCGGAATAGCGGCCCCGGCGGATCCCCGGGTCGATCTGGAAGGTCGAGGCGTCGAGGCGCTTGCCGTCCATGCGGGTCACCTGGGTTCTCCTTTCGGACAGCTAGGAGACGTCCGCCTTCAGGACTGATCGCATTTGCTCCAGGAACAGTTCGTGCGCCTTTCGGTCGAAGGTGGCCACGCCCTTTTCCGGCACCCGCACGCGGTAGCCGCGGATGCGCAGCTCGCCCACGGCGTACCAGATGCAGATGTTGGTGCAGACGCCGACGACCTCGACCAGGTCGGGGTCCAGCTTGCGCAGCATGGCCGCCAAGCGGGTGCCGTGGAAGTTGTTGATCGTCCGCTTGCGGACGATGCTGGCGCCCCGGGTGGGCAGCTCGGGGATGATCTTCGCCTCCCAGGTGCCGCGGACGCAGTGGGCCGGCCAGATCTTGAACTCGCGGTCGTCCGGGTCGTGTGCGTCGCAGGCGAAGATGACCGGCCAGCCGGCCTTGCGATAGGTGAGGATCTTGCGGCGGACGAACGGGATGATCCGGCGGGCGTGGTCGCCGCAGTAGAGTCCGCCGGCGGGGTCGAAGAAGCCGTTGAGCATGTCCACCACCAGCAGGGCGCGGCGCCGGGGCTTCTTTCGCTTGGTTATGTTCTTGGACATCAGTCACCTCGGGGAATGGCTCCAGGCCATTATAGTGGAACTGGACCGATGGGGACATTTCCCGACGCCGGCCGGGGCCGGCCTACAGCCAGATGAAGATGACGGCCAGGACGATGAGGATGGCGCCGCCGACCAGCTCGGCCGGCTTTCCCAGGGCGCGTCCGATCTGCTGTCCGGCGGTCACGCCGACCAGAGCCATGAGGCCGGCCACCAGGCCGATGATGATACTGGCCTGCCAGATGTGGGCGCCTTTCAGCCCCAGCGAGAATCCCGCCAGCAGGGCGTCGATGCTGGTGGCCAGCGCCAGCGCCGCCAGCGACCAGCCGCGGGTGGGGTCCTTGGGCTTGACGTGGAGCTGGTACTCGGCGGCGTGCTCGGCCTTTTCGGCGACGGCGCCGGGGTTGGAACGTAGGGCCTCGTACAGCATCTTCGCCCCGATGAGCCCCAGCACGGCGGCGGCCAGGTAGCTGCCGGCGCTGGCCAGGACGGCGGCGAGCCGTTGGCCGGCCAGCCAGCCCAGGATCGGCATCAGAAACTGAAACAGCCCCATGTGCCAGGCCAGCCGAAACTTCTGACGCGGGCCGTGCCATCGCACGCCCACCGCCATGCACACGCTCATGGCGTCCATGCCCAGGCCTACCGCCAGTGCCAGCGTTGTCGTGATGGACATTGGCCGCGGATTATCCCATGCCGGCACCGGCCGGGAGAAGGTATATTTGGCCGCCCCGCCGGCGTGCGGCGGACCGGAGAATTTCGATGAATACCAACGAGATTCGTGAGCACCTGCTGTCCAAGGCGCCCTGGGTTGATCGGTCCCGGACGGTGGACACCGTCAAGGCCGGCGACCCGACCCGCCAGGTGCGGACCGTCGGCGTGGGCTGGATCGCCTCGATCGGCAACCTCCGCGCGGCCGTCCGGCAAGGCTGCGAGCTGTTCATCACCCATGAGCCGACCTTCTGGCATCACTGGGACCCGCCCGACCACGCCGGGCGCACCGTCGAGCCGGGGCTGACCAAGACCCGGCTGCTGGAAGAGTCGCAGCTGGTGGTGCTGCGCTGCCACGACGTATGGGACAACTGGCCGGACATCGGCATCCGCGGCTCGTGGGCGGCCTGGCTGGGGCTGACGGAGTTGGCCGGTGAAAGCGACCATCCCTGGCACGCCATGTACGCCATCCAGCCGACCCCGCTGCGTGAGTTCGCCCGGCAGGTGGCCCGCAAGATCGCCCCGCTGGGGGAGGACAGCGTCTCCGTCATGGGCGAGCCGGACCGCGTCGTTTCCCGGCCGGCCATCGGCGTCGGCTGCGGTGGGCCGGACAAGGACATGGTGGACCTCGGCGCCGACGTGCTGATCGTCTGCTACGACGGGGCGTCCTACTGGGCGACGCGCCAGCGCCTCGCCGAGTTGGGGGCGGCCGTCATCGCCGTCGAGCACGGCACCAGCGAGATGCCCGGAATGATGAACCTCGCCCGGTACCTCGGCGGAACGTTCCCCGAGCTGACGGTCCACTACCTCGACAAGCACCCGCGGACGTGGACAGTGACAGCCGATTGACGGAGTCGCGGGTCCTTTGTGTAGAGCCCCGGGTCCCAGGGGACCCGGGGTCGAATATCAGAACGAGCCCGCTTCGGAGAAGTACGATGACTTCCAAACTCACCGCCAGCGTGGTCGGCGGGGGCGGCGGGGGAAAGCTCAGTATGAACGCGCTGGTCCAGTCCCAGCGCTTCGAGCTGGTCGCGGCGGCGGACATCAACGCCAAGGTGTGCCGACAGCTTCAGGAGGCCTATCCCGGCATCAGGACCTTCGCCGGCCACCGGGAGCTGTTCGAGAGCCGACCGACGGACGTGGTGTGCGTGAGCACCTGGGCGCCGTCGCACGAGGAGATCGCCCTGGCGGCCCTGGAGCTGCCCCTGAAGGGGATACTGGTGGAGAAGCCTCTGGGCCACACCGCCGAATCCGGCCGACGGATCCTCCAGGCCGTCCGGGCCAGGCGGCTTCCCCTGGCCGTGCCGCACGGGCTGCTGGCCAAGAAGACGCCGCTGGAAATCATCGCCCGCGTGCAGGCCGGCGAGATCGGTCAGTTGAAGCTCGTCGAAATCCAGTGCGCCCGCTGGGACATCATCAACGCCGGCATCCACTGGCTGCACTTCTTCGTGAACCTGACCGGCGGCGAGGACGTGGACTCCGTGATGGCGGCCTGCGAGTCGAGCACGCGGACCTACCGCGACGGCATGCAGGTGGAGACGACGGCCGTGACGTACGCCCAGACACGCTCCGGCGTGCGCGTCGTTATGAACACCGGGGACGACGTCCGCGTCAACCGGGAGGACAAGGGCACGCTATTTCGCATCGTGGGTACGGCCGGGCTCATCGAGTTCTGGGGCTGGGAGAACGGGTACGTGCTGCTGAACGAGCAGTTCCCCGCCGGCCGGCTCATCGAGCCGGAGGAGTTCGACGTCACCGGTCACCGGCGGCACCTGGAGAAGCTGGCGGCCATGATCGACAGCGGCGAAGCTGATTATTCGATGCCGGAAACGTCGCTGAAGGCCCTGGAGATGTGCGAGGCGACGTACCTTTCCAGCCGGCATCGGTGCAAGGTGGACTTCCCCCTGGCCGGTTTCCGGCCGCCGGCGGAAAGCGACTGGGACCCGGGCAGGCCGTACTCCGGCACCGGCGGCGGCCGCGACGGGCGGAAACTGTGAGGGCATCCCTATGGAACGCGTGTCCTTTGGAATCGTCGGCGGGGGCTGGCGGGCGGAATTCTTTCTGCGGATCGCGGCCGAACTGCCCGACCGCTTCCAGGTCGCCGGCATGTTCGTCCGCAACCAGGCCAAGGCCCGGGCCCTGGAAGAGAAGTTCGGCGTCAGGACCTATCGCAGCCTGGATGAGCTTCTGAAGTCTTCCGATCCGCTGTTCGTGGTCGTGTCGGTGTCCTGGGAGGCCTGCCCGCGGATGTTGACCGCCCTTGCCCAGCGCGGCGTGCCCGCCTTGTCCGAGACGCCGCCGGCGCCGGACGTGGAAGCCCTGACGGCGCTGCATGAGCTGGTTCAGAGCGGGGCGAAGATCCAGGTGGCCGAGCAGTACATTTTTCAGCCCCTGCACGCCGCCAGGCTGGCGATAGCCGGGTCCGGCAAGCTGGGGACGGTGACCCAGGCGCAGGTCTCGGCGGCCCACGGGTATCACGGCGTTAGCCTGATCCGCCACCTGCTGGGGGTGGGCTTTGATGAGGTGACGATCTCGGCCTACCAGTTCACGTCAGCCATCGTCGCCGGCCCGGGCCGAGTGGGACCCCCGGCCGAAGAGAAGCTCACCGATTCGGTTCAGACCATCGCCCGGCTGGACTGGGGCCGCAAGCTGGGCGTGTACGACTTCACCGGCGAGCAGTACTTTTCCTGGATCCGCTCGCCGCGGGTGCTGGTCCGCGGCGAGAGGGGGGAGATCAATAACACGTCGGTCAGATACCTGGTTGACTTCCTTACGCCGGCGCAGGTGGAACTGGTCCGCTGCGATGCCGGCCAGGCGGGCAACCTGGAAGGCTACTACCACAAGGGATACCTGGCCGGCGGCGAGTGGGTCTATAGAAACCCGTTCGCGCCGGGCCGGCTGACGGACGACGAGATCGCCGTGGCCACCTGCCTGGCGGGCATGGCCGACTACGTCCGCGGCGGGCCGGACGTCTATTCCCTCGCCGATGCCGCTCAGGACCGGTACCTGGACATCATGATGAGCAAAGCGCTGGAAACGGGGAAGCGGATTGCTGTCGCCTCGCCCCCCTGGGCGTCGCACGAGAGGGGATGATGTGTTGCCTCCGGTCCCGAGGAACCGGGGGCTAACTATACGAGAACGTGAGAACAGGGGATCACCGCTCCCGTCAAACGTCGTAGATCCGTCCCTCGCGGAATTCGCGCCAGGCGGTTTCGAAGGCGGCGTCGCGGCTGGGGATGGGCCGGGGCTTTTCGTCGCGGCACTCAAACCGCTCTTCCAGGTCGGCGTTGTATCGCACGGCCAGGATGTGATCGCGGAGGGATTCGTTCTCGGCCTTGAAGCGGTAGGGCCGGCCGCCGGCCGGGTCGGTGAGCCCGGGGTGCATTTCCGTCCCGGCCTGGTCCAGGACGCAGTGGCTTCCCCGGCTGCCGGCGCCGCGGGCGAGCATTTCGCGGACGGCAAAGAGCATGGCGGCGTGGGTGAGGCACTGCTGCCGCACGTGGAACGCGGCGATGACCTCCTGGGCCGATTCGACCTTCAGGCCGCGGCCTTCCAGCCGCTTGAGCTGGCCCAGGGCCGCTTCGAAGGCCGCCGCCGCGCCGCCGGCCGAGCGCAGGTGCGCGCCGAAGCGGGTCATTCGCCCGGTGATCTCAGCCATGGCCTCGCCGGGGCGGGTGCCGGCGCGCGAGCCCTTGAGCCTGTCG
>LJUF01000142.1 GCA_001303665.1 Phycisphaerae bacterium SM23_33
GAGGCGGTCTGCCTGGGGTTGTTGAGCTGGTTGGCCACCGGGGGGATGGTGTACAGGATGGGGATGGTGCCGTTGTCCAGGCAAGCCTGGGCGATCTTTCGCATCTTGTCGTCGTACTCCGGCGGGCGCGGGCCGGCGTGCAGGTCGTTGGTGCCGAACATGATCAGCGCCAGCTCGGGGTTCATCTTGGCCAGCCAGCGGTCGATGTTGGCGGCGCCCCAGTTGCTGGTCATCTGGCCTTCGTTGCCCCAGTCGGCCCCTTTCCAGGCGGCCCAGCAGCGGTTCCGGACGTAGGCCCGAATCCACTCATGCGCCGGCTCGAGGTCGGCGGGCAGGTTCCTGATGTCGCTGCGGATGGGGGTGAAGAAGGCCATGGTGATGGTGATGCTGTCGCCGATCTGGGCGACGGTGCCGGCCTGGCCGGTGAACTTCGCGTGGACCTTCTTCATCGGCTCGACCCAGTATGGCTGCTCGGCCGGGGCGGCCGCGGCGGCCGCCGGGGCGGCGGTCTCTGCGGCGGCGCCGGAGAGGGCACAGCCCGAATACGCAACGGCGATCAGACCGGTCCAGATCAAGGCAGGCTTCATGAGACTCTCTCCTGTTTCTGCCCGGCGGCCTTGGCTTTCACGTCCTTGATGTACTCCCGGATTTCCTCCACGCTCAGCGGGCGATTGTAGAGGTAGAACTCGTCGCGCATGGTGCTGACGTAGGCGCCGTGGTCGTCGGAGATGGGGACGAAGAAGTCGCCGTAGCTTTCCGGCCAGCGGCGGCAGGGAACGGGATGCCAGGTTTGGCCGTCGTCTTTCAGCTCCTTGACCAGCCGGCCGTCCACGATGATCTGCACGAACTTCTTGGGGCAGGACCAGGTCAGCGCCACGTGCTGCCACTGGTCGCTCTTCTTGAAGGGGGCGGTCAGCTCGTGGTAGGTCGGCCCCAGGGTCATCATCTTGGCCGTCAGAAAGCCCCGCCCCTGCAGGTGCAGCGAAAGCTGCCCGGTGTCCACGTTGCGGGCGGGGTGCTGGGTGCCGACGGCGAACAGCCGCTCGGACATGTTCGGCCCCAGCGGCTTCCGCTGGGCCGGGTCGTTCCGCAGCCAGAACATCATCGTGCCCTCGGTCTCGTTGAAATTCAGCCAGGGGTCGAGCAGGCAGGTGCACTTGTGGCTGGCGGCCCGGCCCAGGACGCCGTCGGCGTAGGTGATGTGCCCCATGGCCCCGCGGTAGGCCTCCTTCCGGCCGCGGGCCTTGTCGGCATGGGGGAGGTCCACCTTGTCGTTGTCCCAGGAGGCGTACATGAGCATCCCCCTGTCGTCCAGCGGCGGGGCGCCCAGCCTGGCAACGTGATAGACCTTGGTGCCGCCGAAGGGCAGCAGCAGCGCGGCCTCCTCGCCCGCCAGGCGGATCTCCGGCCGCAGAACGTACGGCGCCTTGGCGGCCGCGGTGTTCGTCACCGTGACGTGGAAGACCTTCCGCTCGCCCTCGGCCGCCAGAGAGAGCTCGATCTCCTCCGGCTCGACCTTGAAGGCGTCGCTGGCGGGGAAGGTGATGGCGCCCTTCACCTCACCCTCGGGCGGTAGGATGAACTTCTCGAACTTCGGGCGAAGGTTCTTCCACAAGCCCCGGGCGGGGCCGGCGCGCAGGTTGTCCACCGTGATCATAAAGGTCCAGGATGCCTTGGGGCCGATGGGCACGCCGTCGCAGGGGTAGACGTCTACTGAGAGTGCCGGGCGGACCTCCAGCTCGGCCGCCGCCAGCGCCGTGCGCTTCTCCCCGCCGACCTCATAAGCAACCCGACCGACGAAAGGCACAAAGCCGAACGAATGCGGCCCGGCCTTGTCGTTCATGGCGACCTGGAACTCGACGTCTCGGGCCATGCCGGCCGCCAAGGGGGGCACGTCGCCCGGGCTGTTGATTATGACATCGAAATCAGCGGGCCCGCGGCAGTCGAGGGGGCCCAGACTGATCTGCTCTTGGCCGCGGTTGCGGAGGCTCACCTTCAGAGCGGCCCTTCCGGGCAGGCTGATCCGCGAGGGGGTGACCGCTAGCTTGACCTCCAGCGGCCCGCCAGTGAGCACCTCGGCCGGCACGCTGGCGACCTTCCCGGCCACGTCCAGGCTGATCGGGGCGCGAAGGAAAATCGGATTGAAGTCATCCGCCATGGCAAGCGTGACCCGGGCCTTGCCACCCTCGACGCTCACGGCCGAGACCTTAGCCTTTTCCCGCACGTATACGCTAGAGGCCAGCTCGCCCAGGGTGGTGTACCAGTACTCCTTCTTGCCGCCGTGGGCCTTGAGGAACTCGGTGTAGTTGCCCCGGGCAAAGCCCTCCCGGCCGAGGATGACGGCCAACTGCTTGCCCGCCAAGGCCTTCTCGAAAACCTCGTCCTTCAGGCCGCCCTCGATGCTAACCGGAAGCCGGCGGCCCTGGTACCCGCCCAGGCCGGTCTCCTCACTGCTGTCGCGTCCGTGGAAGATATGGTGCTGATACCAATGCGTGGCCGCCACCATGCCCATCGCCCGGATGCGGTCGCGGTACGGGACGCCGTGGCCGCGGACGAGCTGGTAGATGACCGGCCTCTGCAGGACGGCGTTGAGCTCGGACCGCAACGGGCCGATGGCGTTGAGGATGTCCTGGGTGGAATAGCTGAACATCTCGTCGCGGTAGGCTTGGATTCCGCCGCTGAAGAGGTTGGTGGCCACCTCTTGCCCCAGGGCCTCGAGCTGCGGTGCGTTCTGCTTCAGGTCGGGCGCCCCGGCGAAGAAGAAGGTGCCCCGCCAGCCGTTGTCGTGAAAGGCCTGAGCCGCAGGCAAGGCCGACTTGGCCGTGTGGTAGCCCCAATCGGCGTAGAGGACCGCGGCCAGCTTCTTGCCGGCCGGCAGAGGCGACAGCTTGACGTCCTCGGCCTTCAACTCGGTCCCCGCCGGGACGTCGACAGTCAGGGTGACCTCGAACGCCCCGGCCTGTGCGACGCCCAGCCCCGCCAGGAGAAGCAGCCCACACACCGGAAGGCACGGTCGCTGCATTGCGCGTCTCCTTTGTCTACTCACCCGCCCCCATGGCCGGGCCGCGCCAGATCCCGCCGCCGAAGCTGCTGCACCAGATGGTCTCGTGGTCGAGCGGGTCCACGGTCACCCGGTTGATGCCCCCGAAGGGCACGCCCTTGATCTCCTTCCAGCTCAACCCGCCGTCATTAGTGACCAGCAGGCCGTGGGTGCCGGTGGAGACCCACACCCGCTGCGGCCTATAGGGGTCCACCGACGGATACTTGGCGTGGACGTAGGACGGCCCGCCGGCCGGCCAGTCAATCTTCAGCTTCGTCCACGTGCTGCCGCCGTCGGTGGACTTGTACACGCCGGCCGTCTCGTGGCGCCTGGGCACGGCCGAGACGCACAGGTAGATGATCCTGCTGTCGGTGGGGTGCACGTCGAAGCCGTATGGCAGGTACAGCTTGAGCTGCTCGGTCAGGTCGGCCCAGGACTCACCGCCGTCGGTGGACTTGAACAGCCCGCCGTAGGCGGCCGGCTCGTAGCGGCTCTTGCTCTTGGCCCCGCACAGGGCGAACAGCGTGCCGTCGGCGTGCAGCTTCAGGTCGGTGAAGTGGTCGTTGGTCTCGGTCTTCAAGCCCGTGTTGACGGGCTTCCAACTGCCGGCCGCGTCGGTGGACTTGTACACCCCGCCGCCGTACATGGCGGCATACAGCGTTCTCTTCTCGGGCGGGCTTTTCGGGTCCAGCTCCACGGCCGTGCAGGCGCCCTTGGCCGGCATGCCCGTGGCAGAGGGGTGCCAGAGCTTGCCGTAATCGGTGCTGATACACACGCCGCCGCCGCCGGCGACGGTGCCGGCCATCTTCCAACTGGGGATGTCGTGCTCGTAGGCGCAGGCGGCGTAAATCAGACCCGGTTTGGCCCGGTCAAAGGCAATGTCGTAAAAGGTATTGGACCAGGGGCTGCCGGTCGGGGAATTGTACCAGCTCTTGCCGCGGTCGAGGCTGCGGGCAAAGCCGATGTCGGTGTAGCAGATGTAGCAGCGGTTGCGGTCGTGCGGGTCGAAGACGAAGCGCCAGGTCGTGGTCATTTCCAGGCCCACGCCGCTCCAGCGCTTGCCGCGGTCGGGGGCGCCGCGGTCGGCAAAACGGGTATAGGCCTGCCGCCACCGCCGGCCGCCGTCGTAGGTGACGAAGATTTCCATCCCCGTGCTGTAGTGCAGCACGTCCTTGTGCCGGGGGTTGACCGAGTAGCTCAGCACCCCGCTGCTCCAGCCGCGCTCGTAGTTGATCCAGCTCAGCTCCACGTTCCGGCCCTTGGCGTAGCGCGGGCCAGCCAGCACCCGCTTCCAGCTCCGGCCGCCGTCGTCGGTGCGATACACGGTGCTGGAATACGGCGGGATGGTCCCGGTGCCGTAGCCGAAGGTATAGACCGTGTCGGTCTGGTTCGCGGCCATGCCCAGGAAGGGGTAGTCCGGCACCGTCCTGCCGATCGGGCCGTGCCGGCCGATGCTGGTGTTGATCCCCGCCCCCATCGCGCTCTGCCAGGTGGCCCCGCGGTCCTCGGAGCGGAAGATCCCGCCGGCGAACTTGCCGCTGTCATCGCGGCCGGGGACGGAGCAGTACAGCACCGCCCTGCCGGTCCGCGAGTCGGCCCCGCCGCAGAAGTCGTGCAGCTTCTCCCCGGGGATCGGCCCGCACGAGTTCCACGTCCTTCCCCGGTCGTAGGAACCGAAAACGCCGCGCACGGTGCCGACGTACCACGCCTCCAAATCAGCCACGACGCGCGGGAAGAAGAACCGGTGAACGGTCGTCTCGATCCCCTTCACCTGCGTCCAGGTCTTGCCGCCGTCGTCGCTGCGGACGCTGCCCTTGGCGGTGGCCAGAAAAAGGATCTTGCCGTCGGGGCTGACGTCGATGCGGCCGACCTGGCCGAGCTTCTCCCACGCCTGGCCGTCGCACAGCGGCTGCCAGGTCAGGCCCTTGTCCCGGCTGACCTTGAGCACCTGTCCTGCGTACGGGCCGGGCACGCAGTAAAGCACGTTCTCATTCGAAGGGTCGAAGGCCACGGCGCAGGAGATGGCGCTGCTAAGCTGGCGCCAGTGCAGCATCCGCCACGTCCGCCCGCCGTCCGTGCTGCGGTAGACTCCGGACATGTCCGAGGCGCAGAAGATGAGCTTGGGGTCGTGCGGCGAGCTGGAGGGCACGAAGATGCCGCCTCCCCCGCCGATGCCAATGCTCTCCCATTTGCCTTGGCCGGCCGGCGCCAGGGCGGGCGGAAGAATGCAAGCCGCCAACAACGCCGCAACCCATTCCGCTCGAGGTGCCCTCATCGTCGCGACCCCTTTCGATCGATGTTCCGCCCCCTCAGCCCCCCACCATGTACACCGACTCTTTCTTGATCTCCAGCAGGTCCTTCCAGAGCTGATCGCCGGGGCCGACCTCGTGCGGCTCGCCCTCGCGGAGCTTCACCTTCAGCTTTTCCGAAGGCATGCCCTCGTAGAGCTTCTTTTCGCCGGCAACGACCGTGACAGGCCTCTTCATGTCCACCAGCTTGTCGTTGAGGTCCAGCTCCAGCTCGGCCACCTGCTCGTTGGCGTCGATCTCAATGCGGTTGCCCTCCTTGACGCGAACTTCGAAAACGCCCTGCATCCCGCCGGCATCCTTGACCAGCTTGGCGTTGACCCAGAAGGCCCGCGAGTAGCGATTGTGCTCGACGACGTGGCTGACCATCTTGGGGTAGGGGTTCATCACGTGCTTGTCGAAGAAATTCGTAAGCACGGTCACGTCTTTGCGGAAAAGCCCGTCGGCGGAGTGGCCGCCCGGGTACGTTTGAAACTCCACGGGGCAGCCGGCCTCCTGCATGTACTGGTGCACGATCTTTCCGGTGCTCAGGAACGAATCGCCGGTGCCGTGCAGCAGCAGCGTGGGGACGTTCTTGAGCTGCTTGACGTAGGGCGTCTGGTCGATGCCGCTGGGGGGTTTCCGCAGGTCGTTGCAAAGCGGGGCAATGGCCGCGAACCAGTGCGGGTGCCGCCAGGCCATGATCAGGTCGGTCCTCCCCCCGTAGGAAAAGCCCGTGGCATAGATGCGGAAGGGATCGATGTTGTAATCCCGCGCGGCCTCCTTGAGATACGTGCGTGTCTTGTTCTCGACGTACGTCAGCCCGGTGGGATAGCCCTTTTGAATGCAGCGGATGAGGAAGTAGGGCGTTTTTGTCCTCATCTGGTCCATGTCCGGGTCGTCCTGGTAGGAGATCACCAGCGGCGAGGGCTTCTTGGGGTCGTAGGACCGCGGGACGATCAGGTCGAAGTGGCCCATGACGTTGGTCCGCTCGATCCAGCAGACTCTC
Source organism: Phycisphaerae bacterium SM23_33 (assembly GCA_001303665.1). GTDB lineage: Bacteria > Planctomycetota > Phycisphaerae > SM23-33 > SM23-33 > SM23-33. The sequence goes on from LJUF01000142.1 coordinate 6,335, forward strand.
GTTTGCCACCTTCCGACCGAGGCGACCGGAGGATGCTTGCCCTCCCCCAGGGCCTTCAGTGTGAAATCCATGTCGGTCCTGAACCGCTTCATGCAGTCGCCGGGGGGGAAATGATCGCCGCGGTATCGCTTCTTGTCCTGGTTGTATTCCTGGTACAGGGGCAAGAGCTTGCGGCGCAGGCGGGGAAGGTTGGCGCTTATCAGGGGCTCGTCCTGCTTGAGCTCGGCGATCTTCTTCTCGTACTCCGCGATGAGCTCTTTCAGCGCCTTGTCCACCTCCGTCTTGGGCTCCGCCCTGAGCTTGTCGGCGAATTCGGCCGGCGGCCAGGGGGCCTGCCCGGCGGCAGCCCCACAGGCGACCAGGGCAACCGCCGCGGCCACACAGGCCACAATGCGGCGGAGCTTCGGGGTTCGCGCTCGGCGCGCACAAGTATTGGTTGGAGGCGATGATACACGGGGCGTCATGGTTTCTCCTATCTGCCTTGGCTCAAGCGTTATCTGAAAACCGAAATCCGATTCCTGCCCTTGCTGACCTTGACGGCCTTGAGCGTCACCAGCCCCCATTGGTCGGCCGTGACCGTGCCGGAGCCGATGACGTCGTTGCCTGCCAGGGAGGTGTTGGTCCACTTGAACTGCTGGCCCTTGGCGGGCTTGAAGTTCCTGCAGTGCCGCGGGGTGACGTCCACGGTGCAGGAATCCTGCGGGCAGGAGGAGACGACCCACACCGTCATTTCCCACTTATCCTTCTCGTCGGTCTGGTCTTCGTCGCCCCACAGCAGCCAGCCGTTGATGCAGCCGTAGTAGTCCCCGTCGCTGGGGTCGCCGTTGCCGGGGTTGTTGTCCAGCGAGCAGTAGGAGAAGGCCGGGATGCTCACGTCCCAGCGCATGTCCCTCAGCCCCGCGGACAGCTCCCCGGGCAGGCCACAGCTCCAGGCGGCGACGAATGTCTGTCGGCCCTTCAGCAATTCCGCCCAGCCGCGGGGGTCGTCCTGCCAGCCGAACTCGCAGGTGTGCCCGCCGTCCTTGCCCGTCCCGGAGATGCAGATCAGCAAGGGGATGTCGCGGCCGGGGTAGGTGTTGACGTATTCTCCGACGCTGTACATGGCCCAGGCGTCCTCGCCCTGGGCGGTCTTGATGCCTCTGGGCCCGAGCACGCGCGGCATGGACGGCCCGCCGGGGGCCCAGCGCAGGTCGTAGCCGGCGGTATAAGTGCCCATCTGCATGCGTGTGAAGATCTCCGGGTGCCGCAGGCCGAAGTGAAGTAGGCTGCCGTCGATCCTGGCCCGGTCGATCTTGTAGCCGCGCATGATCCACTTGATCATGAAGGACATGTACCGCTCGGAGAAGTAGTCCACTTTGCAGTCTCTCATGCCCCGCAGCGTGCCCATGCCCTCGTTGTAGAACAACGCCGGCAGCCAGGCCAGCTGCCGCTCCGGCAGCAGGGTGATCCGATCGGCCGGGGGAACGTTCAGGGAGCCGCGGACGTTAAAGGCCCCGGAGATGGTCCCGATGCTTAGCGGCAGCGCCGCCATGTCGTCCACCTCCGGCGGGGCCATCTCCCCCGGAGGCGCGAACTTGTTCGGGACAGCGACGGCCACGCGCAGCGACC
>LJUF01000143.1 GCA_001303665.1 Phycisphaerae bacterium SM23_33
GAATCCATCAGAAGGACGATGGGCTGGTGATGTTCGCGACCAAGCAGGGCAGCGGCGTGTTCGACGTCGCCAAGCGTCAATGGCGCAGCCGCGGGGGTACATTTGAGGCCAGCGTCGTGCCCGGGGATCTGGCCGCGCACATGGCCAAACACGGCATGCTGGAGGCCGTCGTGAGGTTCCTGTTTGGCGGCAAGGCGCTGGCCGGCGAGCCGGTCAAGTCGGCGGCCGAGCCCAGGGACGGCGGCATGCAGGTATTCGACTACGCCCAGGATCCGAGCAAGCAGTGGGCCCGCATCTGGGTATTGAGGCAGTCCCGGCTGCCAATTCGAATCAAGCTGTTCAACCCCTCAGACGACGAGGTGATCGTGGTGAGCTTCGACTACTCCAGCCCCCAGCCGGACAGCTTCTTCGACATCGGGCATTTCGATAAGCACGCCCAGAGCGTCTACGTTGACAAGCCGCACCAGTTCTATCAGATCGGCAAGCAGCCTGTGGGCGGCAAGCCCCAGGACGCCCGGCAGGTCTTCCGAACCAAGGGCATCACCCCGCCCAGGCTGCTCGACATCGTCACGACACAGGAGCACCACATCCTGCTGGTGACGGACCGGCCGGACAACCGCAGCGTCCACGGCGGGCACCTTGCCGACGAGTATTACGAGGAGCTGCACGACAACTGGGGCAATCTGTATCGCCGGTATTACGACGGAACGTTCGCCCACCCCAACCGCCACAAGAACGCCCAGTACTACGTGCCGATCCCGCCCTTCATGCAGGGGCAGGGCAAACACACCCTCACGCTGCTGTACACGGCCTGGAGCCATCACGTCGGCGAGGACGGCCCCGGCTACGACAAGCTTCTTTACAGCGAAGATGTTGAGGTGCCGGCCCCAACCGCGGGCGGTATCCCCAAGGGCTGGCCGGGCAGCGAACCGGGCGGCCGCGGCGGGGACATGAGGTTCTGGATTCACCAGGCCTTCCGCCTGCATTACTCCACCTCCAGGCCGCCGCTGGAACAATTGCGCATGGTCGACCCACTGCTCAAGGAATCCCCCGAGTCGGGGCAGCTCTTGGACTGGAAGATGAATGTCCTGGAGGAGCTGGGCGGCCCGGAGCCGGCGGCGGAGTTCTTCCAGCGCCACATGAAAGAAGATTATCTGGCCAAGGCCTACCAGACCGGCAGCTTCGGACAGGCGGTGTCCAGGTGGCTGGGATATGAGCTGCGCAAAGGGCGCCTCGACGTGGTCCTGCCGATTATCGAGAAGACGGCTGCCGCCCGCTCCCGCGTGCTGAAAGAGCATGCTGGTAATGAGCGTGAGCTCGAGCGTCTGCGCGACAGCTTCGGGTACGACCCGGCGACGACTTGGATGAAGCTGCCGGCCGGCCTGAAAAGCGTGGCCGGGGGCCCCAAGCCCGCCGTCGAGAAGATTGTCCGGAGCAACGACGGCTATCTGTTCGTCGTATTGGGCGGGCCGGAAGGTCATCCGGCCGCGGACGTGCCGGGCCTGCACCGCAGCTTCCACTTTGAGCCGCATCCGGGCGGCACGTGGCAAAGCCGCCGGCCGAGGCCACACTATACGATGCCGGGCTGGGCGGGGCTTCGAGCCGCCGGCCGGACATTGGTTATCCTCCGGGGCAACGGAGAGAAGCTGGCACTGAGACTCTGGACCCCGCTGGACCCCAAAGACATCAACGTCTCGCCCCCGATTCAGGTGCCCTACGAACTGACGCTCGACGTGCCCGCCGCGTCGCCGCAGTCCTTCGAAGAGGTGAGCAAGCAGTTCGCCGAGTTCTTCCTCATCCCGAAGGGCCTGCCGCCTTTCCGCTTCGCCCTGAGGCAAGCCTTCAAGCATTACCTGGTGCAGGAATATGCCGAGGCCGTGCCGTGGTTCCGCCAAGCCCTGGCCGCCCCGGATGAGCAACCCATCGCCGACATGGAAGATCAGGAAAAGGCCGTTCTGTATCGCCTCAGGGATCGGCTGTGGGCTATGACAGAGACTGCCGACTGCCTGTGCCGGCTCGGCCGGCTGGACGAGTCGCTGGCCCTGCTGGACCAGATCAAGACCAAGCTGCCGCCGAAAGACGAGCAGACCGCCTGGCTGCATCGCCAGGCCGAGGGCCACGTCATCGCAGGCCGGGCCGCGGCGGCGGCGTACCTGATGGAAGCCGGCCGGCTGGACGAGGCCGAGGCCATGCTGGACGCGATCAACGCGGATCGGCCGGACTTTCGGCTTCTTCACAACCGGCACGGCCTCGAGAAGAAGCCGTGGTCGACCGGCAGGTACAGGCCCCGTCGGCATGCGGCCGGCCAGTGGGCCCCGGTGGATCGGGCCATGTGGAAGCTCCAGCAGGCCCGCCGGGCACAGAAAGCCGAGGCATAGGCGATATTGCCGACTTCCAGGCCGGCGGCGGAGGCGTCACGCGGCGGTACTGGCGCCCCTGCCGGCCAGGGCCCGCGGCCGGTCAGCCGGTGCCGGGCCGGCGGCTCATGATGGGATAGGTCGCGCCGCCGGCGGGAAAGAAGATGACGCGCTTGGGGCCGGGGCCGAGCTGGGCCTCCGCGGCGGCGATGGCCTCGGCGGGGTCCGCGAAGAGCGGCAGGCCGACCATGTCGGCGTCGGCCTCCGCCAGGGCGGGCGAGACCATCAGCACCGTGTTTCGCTGGAGGATCTGCAGGGCCAGGCGGGCGAAGAAGGCGGCGTCGCCGGCCAGGCTGGGGACCAGCCGGACCAGCAGCGCCGCCAGGGCCTCGGCGCCCAGCAGCTTGACGCCGCGGCGGATCCACCTGGGGCTGATGGGAAGCGACAGGGTGGGCATGTTCACGCCGCCGGGGCAGCGGGTGAGGCAGAGGATGACGCCGTTGTCGCGGACGGCCCAGCAATTGTGGGCGATGGCCTTGAAGCTCTGCCACAGGTCGAAGTCGCGCGGAGCGGCGTTGGCGATGACCACGTCGGCGGGGGCGTCGATCAGCACGCCATAGGCGGAGGCGCACTTCTTGGCCAGCATGCGCTGGCAGGCGGTGACGTTGCCGGCGGCGATGGCGGTGGGCGCGTCGGCCGCGTCCAGCACGTACTGCACGCCGAAGCTGGTTCCGCCGGCGGCGTCCACGGCCGCCCCGGCGGCGTCGATCAGGCGGCGCATGCGGTTGGCCGGGAAAGGCTGGCCGACCTGCTGGGTGGGCCGCCGGCTCAGGCCGGTGAGGTGCAACTGGCGGATGCAGTCCAGCTGGGCGCAGCCCGGCAGCAGCATCTTGTACCCGCCGCCGAAGCCCGCCTGAACGTGCGGGCTCACCGACGTCACCAGGATTCGCAGGTCGGCCGCGGCCACGCCGCGGTCGATCCGAAGCTCCAGGCCCGCCGAGCCGTCCCGCAGCAGGCCCAGATCCACGTAAGCGTCGCGGTCGCGCCACGGGTTGCAGCGCCAGGCCACCTGCGAGGCCAGCTCCGGGCCGATCTTCTTGGCCGCCTGCTCCGGCGACAGCGGCGGGTGCATGCCGGTGGCGAACACGATCTCCACGTTCTCTCTGGGGATGTTGGCGTGGTCCACCTCGCGGAAGATGGTCCTGAGGATGGTCTCCAGCGGGCTGTGGCGGGTCATGTCCTCGACGATCAGGACGATGCGGCCGCTGCGCCTGGCGGCCAGGAGCTTTCCCAACGGCAGGGATTCCTCCGGCCGGGCCATGGCGGCCGCCAGGTGCTCGGCCCAGTCATTCCCGGCCGGCGCCACGTCGGCCGCGGCGATCTGCTGGACGGTCCAGTCGGCCGGCAGCTCCAGCGTGCGTGTTTCATCCGCCCAGGGCATGGATATTTCCGCCATGTTGCCGGCTCACTTTTCGCCTCGGTCCGGCTGACGCTGCCCCGTGTGATTTGCCTTCGGTTCGGCGAGCGGGCGGAGGGGCTAGTCCCGGCCGGCGTCCGCGGCCCTTCGACCGACGATGACATGGTAAACTCCCAGCGGCTCGGGGTGGACCGCAAAATCCCGGAAGCCTGCCCGGTGCATGAGGCCGCAGACCTCCCCGGGCGAGCGGTGGATCATGTGCAGCCCGAAAACACGCCGAAAGAAACGGTCCGTGCCGTGGGCCCGCGAAAGCGAATTGAAGACCATCGGCGCCCCGTCAAGCATCATTTCCCGGACGGCGCCGGCCACGCTCACGATCTGCTCGTCGGGCAGGTACTCGCACAGGCCCAGCATCTTCACGACGTTCGCCTGGTCGTGGAGGTATTGGTGCAGATCGCTGACGTTGGCCTGGATGAACCGGATGCGCTCGGCCAGCCCCCGCCGGGCCGCCATCTGCCGCCCGAACTCCAGGGCCTCGGCGCTGAGGTCCACCACGGTGGCCCGAGCCGGCGCCCGGGTCTGGGCCAGAGCGTCCTGGATGACCCACCCCGGACCCCCGCCCAGGCACAACACGTGGACCGGCCCGGCGCGGGCCTGCTCGATCAGGCGGGCGATCAGGAACGACCCCAGCCGCTTGCGGTTCCGCAGGGCCATCGGCATCGTGCCGGCGTGGATGAGCAGCCGGTCGGCCACCTGCGAGCAGTTCTGCCGGTAGCTGATGACCATGCTTTCCCAGCCGCCGGGGTCGGCCCAGTTCGCCGCCGCCAGCTCGCTCTTGCCGAAACGCAGCAGTGCCCGGGTCAGGCCGGCGGGCCCATAATTCACCAGCGGGTGCACGAGAAGCCGCTTCAGCGCCCGGCGCAAACTGGAAACCGTCTCGAACTCCACCTCCGCCGAGAGTCCGCGAATTTCGTACGACACTTCTTCCACGGCCAAACCAGTATATCGGACCGAGGGGGCCGTTCTCACTATGCAAAGCCCGGCCTAAAGTTTTGCATTCCCCCCGACCGATATTCTTGCATGCGGCGTCAAGCATGACGAGGTGAACCATGACCAAGCGTGAGTTGATTGACGAGATCGCGCGCTTGAACCCCACGGCCTCGGCGGATTTTCTGGCCGAGTTCCCGGCCTCAGACCTGACTGCGTATCTTGAGCGTCTCAAATGGGCTCACCCCCCGGAGGAAGCCGCCGTCGACGTTTTCGACGAACTTGAACCCGCGGAGGCCCAGCCCGGTCCGATCCGCCTGGTCAGTTGAAGGCCCGTCGCACCGCCCGGCAGCCGCCCCCCCCGCCGGAAGACAGCAGTCGCTGTGGGATGACCCCGTCACTTCTTGCAGGAGTCACGGCCTGGATGGAGATGGTGCGGCCGGCGCTTTGCGCTTGCCCGGCCGGCGAGCTGTGCAAACGCGTATTGACAGTTCCCGGTGACGTGCGGTATAGATGGTGATTCGCCCCGAGCGGATAGAATGATCATGGAGAGTCTGGGGCCGTAGCTCAATTGGCTAGAGTACCGGACTGTCGATCCGGTGGTTGCGGGTTCGAATCCCGTCGGCCCCGTTCCGAGACAGGGCCTGTCACGGACTGACAGGCCTTGCTCATTCCTTCCAGATGCAAAGGCTTCCGACCCTCCATCTCAGCTCTCGGCAATGTCAGCCGGTGTTGCCAGGCGTCGCCGTCCGTTCCCTCCGCACGCCCCCGGACGTCGGTTTGCCGGAGCCGCAGGCCGGTGCCCACCGCATCGTTGGCCAGCGTGAGGACAATCCCCTTAGCATAGGAGTTGCTCGCCACCTCGTATCGGGCCCGGTTGCGGAGGGTGGCGCGCACGCCCGAGCCGGCCGGCGGGGAAAGTGATCGTCGAAGAAGTCCTCACTCAGGGCGACGTTCTTGATCGCCTCCGCGGAGTGGGCGACCTGCCAGCCGGTGATCCTGTCGATGAGAAAGAACCGCATCGTTTTCCTCAGCCTCGCCCCGCACCGGCACCGGCGGCCGGCGGTCATTGCTTCGGGGTCGCATCCTCCAGGAGCTGAGCTACCATCTCATCCAGCTGGGCCAGGTCGGTGGCGATGGCATAGCCCTTGGCCCAAAGGCACCGGCCGGGGAATTCCTTCGGGTGCCGGCGGCGGAGGGCCTCGCCGGTCTGGCGGACCCGCGAGACGGCCAATTGGGGCGAGTGATTGGGCCAGACCTCCACGGCCAGCACCACGTGATCCGGCTCGATCCGCTTGTCCAGGAACCTCCAGCCGTGCTCGGCGGCTCTTCGGTCCAGGGCCTCGGCCATCCACGCCCGCCGCTGCCCGGCAAAATGCGGCCGGCGCTTGTGAGTGGCCAGGGCCAGGCCGTACACCACCCTGTGGAGCACGCCTTCGTCCGTGCGGGCGAACTCGTGCAGCCTGCGCTTGAAGCGGCTCAGGATCGAAGGCGAGTGGATGATTCGGATGGACCGGGCCTTGTCCGGGTCCTTGGTGATGTAGCCCTTCTTCTCCAGGGCCCTGAGGTGCCCGCGCACGGCGCTGACGTTAGGCAGGCCCATGGCCTGGCCGATCTCGCGCAGCGTCGGCGGGAACCCGCGCTGGCGAGAGTATTCGCCGAGGAAGTCCAGTATGCTTTGCTGTTTTTCGGTTAACGCCTTCATCGGCATAGTGTCCTAAAGTATACCGTCATTGTGTGCAGCATTATTTTGCGCACCTATTGCTCCGAGGTCCAACATGTTTTTCGGAGCCCTCCACTTTTTCGGACGCGCCCGCCCCTGGTGTCGCGACGCCAAAGCCCACGGGACTGGAAGCCAGTTCGGCCCGCAGCGCACTGTGGTGAGAACGCACTGGCGACTGGGGACGGGGCGGGGTGGGCTAGGGCAAACGGTCAAGCAGCCCGGCGCCGGCGGCGGCTCGGCGGATGCGCCCACGCAGTTCCTTCTGGTAACGGGCTCGGTCGGCCGCGTTGAACAGGATGCGCCTGTAAGGCTCGACCAGATCAGGCCGATGACGCCGCAGGAACTGCTGCACCGACGGCCAGACGCGCGGGCGGGGATTCATCGCGTCGGTCCAGATTTGATCCACATCGGCCTCGGCCGCCAAGGCAAAAAGTCTGTCCAGTGCCCCGGGGGTGTCGCTGATTGCCGGCAGCAGCGGGCCGAACATCACGGTCGTCTTCAGCCTTGCCGCCTTGGCCTGGCGCAGGATCCGCACCCTCGCCGAGACCGAAGATGCCTTCGGCTCCCACAGCCGGGCCTGGGCCTCGTCCGGTGTCGTAATCGTAACGCCGAGGCACACGTCCCGGCCGGCGAAGACATCAAGGTCTCGCAGGACCAGTTCGCTCTTGGTGAGTATTCTCAGGCGAAAGCCGGCCTCCAGCAGCATCTGACAGCAGCGCCGGGTCAGCTTGTATCGTCGCTCGACCGGCTGCCAGCCGTCGCAGGCGCTGCAGGTGAAGACCGAGCCCGGTGCGAGCCTGCGCAGCTGGCGGGTGAGGACCTCCGGGGCATTGATCTTGACGTCAACGAATCTTCCCCAGGGCTCCTCGTGGGGATGGAATCGCTGCATGAACCGGGCGTAGCAGTACACGCAGCCGTGCCCGCATCCGGTATAGCAGTTAAAGGAGTAGTCATCGCCGCCGGAGCAATTGAGCAGGCTCTTGCACCGGAGCTCGCGGACCGCCACGCCTTCGCGGGTGACTGCTTCCGCCGGGGCGGGCGCCTCGGATGGCTCGAACAGGTTCGGCTGTCGTCGTTTGGCCATGAGTCCAAGACGAATAATGAGCGGCCTGGGTCGACGAATCCGGGAGCATTGTCCGAGACTGCCGGACAAGCACGTCATCCTCATGTCAATCACCGGCTTCGATGATCGTAACCGAACGGGGCGGAGGGCGATACGCGCTTCTGCCTGTCTGCCGGCTTCGGCGGGACGGCCCAGCGGCCGTCGAGGAAATCGCGGCAGGCGATTCCTGTGCGGCGTTAGCCGGCATCGCCGGATCGCCCGCGCCCGGCGCCCAGGGCGGCAAAAAGGACGAACAAAGGAACGCCCGGTGACAAAGCGGTAACATGGCTTCACTAGAATCTCCGCCAGTGCAGAACGGAATGTGG